>JAKLQR010000086.1 GCA_022013235.1 Thermodesulfovibrionales bacterium
TAAGACGGTCATTAGTAAGGCGACGTTCTTATCGCTCTTTGTCATTGCGGCTTGTCCGCAATCCTTCCGGGTTTTCAGAAAGATTCCCGACAAGCGGGAATGACATCGATGTAGCTTTACTTATAGCCGTCTTAGTAACTTTATTCAGGATCTGCTGGTCATCCGCCCTTTCCTGTCCTCTTTCTGATGCACGAATGACATCGTATCCATGCTGGCATAAAACTTGTGTTACCTCCATCTGAAACATCTGATCGAGATAAAGCTTTAAGCTTTCAGGCATTGACGGCTTTTAGGTCTGTATGATCAATTGATGCCCTTGCATAGTGGAGAGCGGCATGGATATCTTCGCGGGTTAATTCGGGATATCCTGAGAGTATTGAATCCCAGGTTTTCCCCTCAGCCAGCTGCTCAAGAATAACCGTTATAGGAATTCTGGTTCCCTTAATCACCGGTTTTCCGTTGCACACTCTTGGATCAAGTTCAATTCGTTTTTTTAATTCCATATTAAAGTCCTCTTACTTGTCATTATAGCACAGCCAACCGGCGAGAAAGCCGGCAAGCGACTCCAAAGACCGTGAAGCGTGAGCGCGTAAAGGGCAAGGCGAATAATTCATTACCGTGGATGTTTGTATAAATCGTCATGATCAAGAATACGGAGTAAAAACATATCAGCTGACCAATCAGGACTTCCCGAAGGCAATAATCGTGCAGGATCAAATGATATCCTGTATCTTCTGTCAACTCTAATTGACCATGCTGTCGGATCATTGACAATCCGCTCAAGGTTCAGTCCGGGATGGAAAGGATTTTTTTCAAGCAGTGCCAATGCTTTCGCTATGTTCTTTCTTGTTATCGCATTGGAACGGAACGCTTCAATGTCATCGAGAAACTTCCTACTCGGGATGAGTTCCGGCATTTTCTATGTCACCGACCATCCATTCCGGCAATTTCCCCTTGCCACTCTTTCGTGCCTCCCCAAGTTTGGCAAGACCTTTCTTATTGAGCCTGATTGACGGATAAACAGATACCGGCTGGAGCACAATGGCTCCTCCTTCCTCAACTTCCAGGTTCAAATATGAGCCGCTTTCAATTCCAAGTTCTTTCCGAAGGGTCTTGGGTATATTGATACTCCCCCTCTTATCTACGGTTATAAGCATCCCTGTCTCCTTGATTGTCCTTTTTTGTATTATATGCATATAATGACATATTGTCAATTTGACATTATCACGTTTCATCGATACGGTAATACCCTCTGTACCATTCAATGAATTTTTTGATCCCTTCCTCGATGCTCGTTGAGGGTTTAAACCCGACATCTTTCTCCAGATCGTCTACGTCGGCATAGGTCGCCGGCACATCGCCCGGCTGTATCGGCAGGAAGTTTTTCTCTGCTTTTTTCCCAAGGTTTAGTTCCAGCACTTCGATATATTTCATAAGCTCGACAGGATTGTTATTGCCGATATTGTAAAGCTTGTACGGAGCGCAGCTCGCTGCCGGGTCAGGGTGATCCCCGCTCCACTGGGTTTCCGGTTTCGGGACACGGGCGAGGACTTTCACTACCCCTTCGACAATGTCATCGATATAGGTAAAATCCCGCTTCATCTTTCCGAAATTGAACACCTCTATCGGTTTTCCCTCAAGAATAGCCCTGGTGAAGAGAAACAGCGCCATATCAGGTCTTCCCCATGGACCGTATACAGTGAAGAACCGCAAACCGGTTGCGGGTATTCCATACAGGTAGCTGTACGTATGCGCCATCAGCTCGTTCGCCTTTTTTGTGGCGGCATACAAAGAGATGGGGTGATCGACATTGTGATGCGTTGAAAATGGCATGGTAGTATTAAGCCCGTATACAGAGCTTGAAGAGGCAAACACGAGATGCTTTACCCCATGATGCCTGCAGCCCTCCAGGATATTGAGAAAACCGTAGATGTTGCTGTCGATATAGGCATAAGGGTTAATCAGGGAATATCTTACCCCTGCCTGAGCGGCAAGGTTGACCACATAATCGAATTTCTCCTGCTGAAAAAGACCGAGGATTTTTTCCTTCTCTTCGAGTGACAGCCTGAAGAAATGGAAATTGTCATCGTCCTTCAATTGCGCCAGCCGCGCCTCTTTCAGGCTTACGTCATAATAGTCGTTGAGATTGTCTATGCCGACCACATGATGTTTTGCTTCCAGAAGTTTCCTGCATAAATGGAACCCGATAAACCCTGCGGCTCCCGTGACGAGTATTTTTGAGGATGTCTCTTCCCGCATAATTACTCCCCGGACTTTCTCATGCTCTGAAGATTTTGCTGCTCTCAATCCCGTGCTGCCTGAAGGCGTTGCGGGTGTCCACGATGCATCGGGCATATTTTTCTATGAACGCGTAGTCAAATACAGAGTGGTCTGTGATGAGAAGGACGAGGTCGGATTTCTTCAGGACTTCCCTGGTCAATTTTGCTGATTTTACATCGATGTCAGGGTAGTTCCTGTGGCACCTGCAGACAGGCACATGGGGGTCGTAGTACTGCACCCGCGCCCCGTAATTTTTCAGGATCTGCATGACGCGGAGCGCCGGAGATTCCCTCTGGTCATCCACATCCTTTTTGTAGGCCACTCCCAGGACGAGTATTCTCGCTCCGTTCAGGGATTTCCTGGATCTGTTCAGGACCGCTTCCACGGTCTGCACCACATGATACGGCATGTTCGTGTTGATCTCGCCGGCAAGTTCAATAAAGCGTGTGATGAAATCGTATTCCCTCGCCTTCCAGGTGAGATAAAACGGATCGATGGGTATACAGTGGCCTCCGAGTCCGGGGCCTGGATAGAAGGCCTGGAAACCGAAGGGTTTGGTCTTCGACGCCTCTATAACTTCCCAGACGTCGATCCCCATCCTTTCAAAGAGCATCTTCATCTCGTTCACCAGCGCAATATTCACAGACCGGTAGATATTTTCGAGGAGCTTTGCGGCTTCAGCTACTTTTGTGGATGAGACAGGGACGGTCTTCTCCACAATCGAATCGTAGAGTCTTTTTGCCGCAGAGAGACATTTCTTCGAATATCCGCCGACAATCTTGGGGATCGTCTTTACTGAAAAGTCCCGGTTATTGGGGTCTTCCCGTTCGGGTGAATATGCGAGGAAGAAATCTTTTCCCGCCCTGAGGCCTTTCCGCTCAAGGATCGCCCGCATGTCCTCATCGGTCGTGCCCGGATAGGTAGTGGACTCAAGCACAACAAGCTGCCCCTTCCGGAGGTATTGGGCCACCGTCTCCGTGGTTTTGAATCCATAGGTCATATCAGGCTCCCTGTTCTTGTCGAGGGGCGTCGGCACGCAGAGTATGATGCAGTCCATCTTCCGCAACAACGAAAAGTCGGCAGTCGGCGTAAAACACCTCATCTGTTCTTTGATGCGTGCTGCGGGGATATGTTTTATATAACTCCTGCCTTTTCTAAGCAGTTCGACCTTTCTCTCGTCGACATCGAAGCCGGAAACTTGAAAACCGGCCCGGCAGAACTCGAGGGCAAGGGGCAGCCCGACATATCCAAGACCGATGACGCCGATCCGGGCATCCTTCATTTTGATCTTCTGCATTAAGTCCATTTATTACCTCCGGGGAATAAGCGAGCAGGCGAGCAAGCTTTAAAGCACTCAAGCTAACAAGCTATTTAGCTATCGAGCTATCAAATTTACAGTTCTATAAAATTTCTCTTCTCAAGAATTTCGAGGACATGCCGGACAGAGGTTTCTATGTCGTCTTTCTCTGTATCCAGTACCAGGTCCGGATTTTCCGGTTCCTCATACGGCGATGAGACGCCGGTATATTCCTTTATGATCCCTGCCCTTGCCTTTTGGTACTGCCCTTTCGGATCGCGCTGTTCGCACTCTTCTACAGGGCATTTGACGTAAACCTCGATGAAATTATCGCCTTCAAGCTGTTTCCTGATATATGCCCTGTCCTCATGGTATGGCGAGATAAAGGCTGCCAGGACGACCATCCCTGCATCGATCAGCAGCTTTGAAAGCTCCACTATCCTGCGGAGATTCTCTTTCCTGTCCTCCCGGCCGAAACCGAGGTTGCTGTTGATACCGTGACGGACATTGTCACCGTCGAGCACATAGGTATGGATGCCTTTCCTGAAGAGTTCCCGCTCGACAAGGTGCGCAATGGTTGATTTGCCGGAAGCGGAAAGACCTGTCAGCCAGACGAGACCGCTCTTGTGATTGTTCAGGCGGTTTCTCTCGCTCCGTTTTACAAACCGGTCGTCCCAGACTACATGATTTTCTTTCAATACCTTTTCCTTAGGTTTATGAAAGTCTTCCTACACACACTCACTTCTATTCAATTTGTCATTCTCGCGAAAGCGGGAATCCAGTCTATTCAAAAGGTTCTGGATCCCCCGGTCAAGCCGGAGGATGACAGATATTAAGAGTATATTGCAAGATAGATAAACCTTACATCTTCAATCTTGCAAGCTTACGAGCTTTTCACATACCATTCATATGTTTTTCTGATACCGTCTTCGAGCGTTGTTTCCGGTTCCCAGCCGAGTTTCCGGATTCTCTCCGTATCAAGGAGTTTCCGCGGGGTCCCGTCCGGTTTTGAGCGGTCGAACTCCAGGGTCCCGTCGAACCCCACAATCTGCATTATCATTCCGGCAAGGTCTTTTATCGTAATATCTTTGCCAGTGCCTATATTCACAAACTCACCGATCTCCCGGTAATCGTACCGTTCCATAAGGAAGATACAGGCATCTGCAAGGTCATCGACAAAAAGGAATTCCCGGAAAGCACTTCCGGTACCCCAGAGCTGAACGGCAGTGATCCGTGAAGCGTGATCCGTAAAGCGTATTCCAAAATATTCCAGAATCTTTACAATGTCTGCTTCGGGTGCATCTTCTTTCAGAACGAGTTCCGAATTACCAATTACTGTTTCACGATTGCCGTATTTCTGAAAATCTTTTCTTATGTCTTCATACCGCTTCGCTCTCAGGAGCTTCGCGAGATGGAACTTCCTTATGAGCGCGGGAAGAACATGCGAGGTTTCGAGGTTGAAGTTATCGTTCGGGCCATAAAGGTTCGTCGGCATTACAGAAATAAAGTTGGCGCCGTACTGTTCATTGTAATATCTGCAGAGCTTGATCGCTGATATCTTGGCAATAGCATACGGCTCGTTGGTCGGCTCAAGGGTATCGGTCAGGAGATAGTCTTCCTTCATGGGCTGGGGCGCAAATTTCGGGTAGATGCAGGACGATCCGAGATTGAGCAGCTTCTTCACTCCGGACCGGCTTGCTGCATCGATTGCGTTGGCTGCGATCATGATATTGTCATAAATAAATTGAGCCCTGTAGGTATTATTCGCGAGTATACCCCCGACTCTTGCCGCGGCAAGGAACACATATTCGGGACGTTCCTTTTCAAAAAAACGTTCCGTTTCCTTCTGGCGCCGGAGGTCGAGCGATTTGCTCGTCTTCGTCAGGAGATTGCTGTACCCCTTCTTTTTCAATCGTCTGACTATTGCAGAACCGACGAGACCGCGGTGCCCGGCAATAAATATTTTCGAATCCTTATTCATATAGAAAATTAGGAAAGAGGTAAGGTAAAGGTAAAGGTAAAGAGAAAGAGAAAAGAAAAAATTAGTCTTTCACTGTTATTTTCTCTACCTCTACCTTTACCTGCTCTTTTTCTGTTCCTCTACCTGTTTCTTTCTCTACCTTTACCTGTCGTTTTCATCAGCATCTTTCCCGTATTTTCTCGTATTTTGCCAGGTCGTGCTTTGTATAGGTGAAGCCCTTCTTCTCACAGATTTTTATCCCCTCGCCGACCGGCGTCAGTCCGATCAGTTTCATGTCGTAGTCGACCATGATCTTGACCAGTTCTTCGAACGTAGTACGCGGCTTCCATCCGAGCTTTTTTCTCGCTTTCGAAATATCCGCCTTGAGAAAATCGACTTCTGTCGGCCTGAAATATTTCGGGTCTATCTCGACAATAGTGGCCCCAACCCGTAATTCGTGATTCGTAATCCGTAATTCGTTGCTATCACTGATTACTAATAACAAATCACGGTTTATGGATTTGATGACGCCTTTTGTCTTCACGCCCTTGCCTTTCCATCCTATCTCTATCCCGACATACCCGAATGCATGCTCAAGGAATTCGCGCACTGAATGGCTTTCGCCTGTTCCTACGACATAATCTTCCGGACGCTTCTGCTGGAGCATGAGCCACATCATCTCTACATATTCGGGCGCAAAACCCCAGTCCCTTTTGGCTTCAAGGTTGCCGAGATAAATTTTCCGCTGTTTTCCCGCAATCATGTTTGCAAGCGCCCGGGTAATCTTTCTTGTTACAAAAGTCTCGCCTCTGCGAGGAGACTCGTGGTTGAAAAGGATGCCGTTGCAGGCAAACATGTTGTAGCCTTCCCGGTAATTGACAACGATCCAGTAGGCATATACCTTTGCGGCAGAATACGGGCTGCGCGGATAGAACGGAGTGTCTTCATTCTGGGGCGGAGGGGCCGACCCGAACATCTCTGAAGACGACGCCTGATAGAAGCGGGTCTTGATCCCGCTCCGTCTCACTGCATCGAGCAGTCTTGTTGTCCCGATGCCGACGACGTCCCCTGTATATTCAGGCATATCGAAACTCACCTTGACATGACTCTGCGCACCGAGGTTGTAAATCTCGTCCGGCCTGATATTGTAAATGAGACTGGCA
>JAKLQR010000087.1 GCA_022013235.1 Thermodesulfovibrionales bacterium
GAAATAAATAAAAGTGATGCATTGCATAGAGAATTATTCACTTATGGGAGAAGGGTTAGGGTACATTGATATGCATTTGATTGTTTCGGCTCTCCTGACGAACCTTTCAATTTGGACACTCGATAAGAAACTCAAAGAGGTCTGCTCAACGCTGGGGTTAGAATACTGATTATCGTAAGCACAATAATAACCGCATCGACCTGATCCAGGGTTGCGGTTCAGATATTTACACATAAGAATGTGTTATAATTATGTGTAACTGGAGGTGTGAAATGGCGACGAATCTGGCATTGGATGACAGCCTGATTGCTCAGGCCCAAAAGGTAGGTCATCATAAGACAAAAAAAGATGCGGTAACAACCGCACTTAAAGAATACATTGCGAGAAAAAAACAGGTAGAAGTAATTGACCTGTTCGGCAAAATCGAGTTCGACAAAAGCTACGATTATAAAAAAGCAAGAACGAGATGAAAGTCCTCGTTGATACATGCGTCTGGTCCAAGGCCCTCAGATACAAGTCTTCAGACCTGGAAATAGCAGAGAAAATGAAGGCACTGATAAAAAACGGCGCGGTAGTCATGATTGGGCCGATCCGGCAGGAACTTCTCTCAGGGTTATCCAGTATCTCACAATTCAACAAATTAAAGGATATCCTTTCTGCGTTTGAGGATATTCCCCTTGAAAGCAAACACTTTGTAAAGGCCGCTGAGTTCAGCAATATATGCCGCAAAAAAGGGATTCAGGGTTCTACAATCGATTTTTTGATCTGCGCTGTAGCACACATTCAGAATCTTCTTATTTTTACAACCGATAAAGACTTCGAAAATTACAATAAATATTTGTCGATAAAATTACTCTCATAATCTAAGTCGCCGGACTGACTGACTCAGCCGGGATCAGGGAAGACAGGAAACGATATCTCTCCGGGAAAGGCGATAAATTCAAAGGAATGTACAGCCTTTTTTTCATAATCCTCATTCTTATCTCGATACTCATTGTCGGCGTTCTCGGAAACTATGCAATTTCTCATGACAAAGAAAGAATGGAAGAGCGGAGAAGGGAATATAGCAGATACAGAGCGATATTCGGGGAGGATATCAGGAAAGGGCGGCAGGAAGAGGATGGGGACGAGGAGAATGGAAAGCACTCTGGTTCCGGTTGAGAACTGTCTGTAAATGGTGTATTACGAACGGCGTTTTGTTTTGGCGCTGTCGAACAAGTTCGGTCCCTTATGCTCTGTGATATTCAGATGGGTATACGCAATGTCTGTTGCCTTTCTGCCCTGTGAGGTCCTGATCACAAAACCCGATTTCAGAAGGTAGGGTTCAATGACATCCAGCAGGACGTCGGTCTCTATCTGGAGTGTCGAGGCGATTGCCTCAATGCCCACGGGACCGCCTTTATAATTCAGAATAATGGTTTTCAGGAGCTTCCTGTCTGTCTCTCCCAAACCGTGTTCGTCGATTCCTTCAAGCGCCAGCGCATCGATTGCGATCGCCCTCGTTATTTTTCCGTCGGCCCTGACCTGTGCAAAGTCCCGGATCCGCTTGAGCAGTCTGTTCGCGACCCGAGGCGTGCCCCGTGCGCGGCGTGCGATTTCGAAGGTGCCCTCATCGTCTATCGGCACATCGAGAAGAGCGGCAGAACGTTTTACGATAAGAACCAGCTCTTTTTCCTGATAGAAATCAAGGTCTCTCGTAATGCCGAAGCGCTCTCTCAGCGGAGAGGAGAGAAGCCCTGCGCGGGTTGTTGCGCCGATCAGGGTGAACGGTTCAAGCCGGTAGCGGTGTGTCCGCGCGTGAACACCCTTGTCAAACACGAAGTCTACGGCAAAATCTTCCATGGCCGGATAAAGGAATTCTTCGACTATTTTCGGGAGCCGGTGAATTTCGTCGATAAAGAGGATATCGCCTTTTTCGAGATGGGTCAGTATGCCCATGAGGTCTCCGCCTTTTTCAAGAGCCGGACCGGACGAGGTTATGATCCGTGTGCCCATCTCAATGGCCATGATATGGGCCAGCGTTGTTTTGCCGAGACCGGGCGGACCGTTGAAGAGGATGTGGTCCAGGGATTCCTGTCTCTTTAAAGCAGCCTCGATCGCAATCTTTAATGTCTCCGCAATTTTTTCCTGGCCGATGTACTCAGCGAGGCTTTTGGGCCTGAGATTCACGACAATTTCTTCTTCGGCAGAACCTTGTTCCATCAGGAAATCTTCTGTCTTTCCGGATTCTTCGTGTATCATTTCTTCTGTGCCCTGTAGACTTCCTCGAACAACTCTTCAGCAGAACTGATGCGGGGGTTGCGTCCGATGGCTTCCTCGATCATCTGCCGTGCTTCCAGATGCTTATGCCCGAGCTGAGTGACGAGAACGTCTTCGACTTCTTTTCTGAAATCTTCCGTGACAGCCGGCGTTGTGTCGATCTCCTGCATCAGGGCGAACTTTGCAACCTTGCCCTTCAGCGTAGCGATGATCTTTTCCGCTTTTCTCTCCCCGATGCCTTTCAGCTGCCTGAGTGCCTTCGTATCTTTCTCTTCGATAAAGCGGGCGATTTCTCTTATGGGTTTGATAAGCGCCTTTACTGCGGCGGAAGGGCCGATGTCTTCTACCGATATAAAAAGTTCAAAGAACTCTTTGTCAAGGGATGACTGGAAGCCGACGAGGACAGGTTTCGGCTGTCTTTCCGTCTGGTTGTATGAGACGTAGAGTTCTATCTCGTCACCGTCGGAATGCGTCCTCTTGACTTTATTCATGACATAGCCAGGCAGAAGGATATCGTATCCGATCCCATTCACGACAAGGGTAACCCGGTCATCGTGTGCATAGCTTGTTTTCAGCGTGCCTTTAAAATAGGAGATCACGGCTTCCCCTTAAAAGATTTTCTGTAAAAAGCGGTGAGCGCTACCGCGAGAGCGTCGGATGCGTGCAGGGACTTGATATGATTTATTTTCAGCAACTTCTTCACCTGTGTCCTAAGCTGGTGCTTGCTCGCAGCTCCATATCCCACCAGCGCATTCTTGATTTCTCTTGGCGTTATCTCCACCATGGGGATATTATGGTGAAAAACAGAGACATATACAATACCCAGAACACTGCCGAGGAGAATACCCGCCCTCGGATACCTGACCAGGGAGAATGCAGTTTCGACTGCAACGAGATCAGGCTGTGTTGAACGGAGCAGCCGTTCGAGGTCGGTATAAATCTGGGAAACCCTTTTTGCGGTATGCTCTCTGCTTGATGTTTTAATATATCCGCAGGTGAGAAGGGAAGGGGCCTCGTTTTGGCACTGAATCGCCCCGAACCCGGTGCTTGCCAGCCCAGGATCAATGCCAAGGATTCTCATGGGAGGAAGGGGATGCCTGTGAGAAGACGATACCGGTCATTTTTTCCTTGGCGCTTCAAAGAGGATCTCGTCGACCAACTGGCAAAGAACATGTCCCAGCGTAATGTGGGTTTCCTGAATGCGGGGAGTGCTGTCCGACGGGACAACGAACGCATAGGTGGCGCGGGAAGCGAATTTTTCCCCTTTTGCTCCGGTGAACGCGACTGTAGTCAGCTTTTTTCTCTTCGCGACGTCCATTGCCTTGAGGATGTTCGGGGAATTCCCGCTTGTGCTGAGCGCCATAACGATATCGCCTTCTTCAGAGAGGGATTTGAGTTGCTTCGCGAAAATCTCGGAAAAATCATAGTCGTTCGCGATGGACGTGATGACAGCCATATCCGTATTGAGTGCGATTGCAGGAAGACTGGGGCGTTCTCTTTTGAATCGGTTGATGAATTCTGCTGCAATATGCGAAGCGTCGGTGGAACTGCCGCCGTTGCCGAAGAGAATAACTTTCTTCCCGTCATTAAAGGCGCAGGCGATCGCTTTTGCTACCTCAATGATCCTGTCAATATTCTTTCCGTCCAGAAACTTCTCTTTTACCCGGATACTTTCTTCAAAGGCTTTCTTTATCTTGTCCCGCATAATTTTTCTCACAGTCGTTGTGCTCTGAGGCAGCGTCTGCACCGGAGAAAGACCCCATTGGCTGCCACGGAGATGACACTCTCAACCAGCCTCTCACTTTCCCGCAACACGTTCTCCAAAGCGTGTGGAATTCAAGGAGAGATTACTTAGAGTAATAGAATCGCTCTTTTCTGTCAACCTGTTGAATTTCCTTGACCTTTTTCAGAATCCTATGCAATACTATCGCCGAAGTTTCGGAAGTTTTGTTGTAGGTAGCTCCAAAGACTTTGGACTTTGCAGCATTTATAGCAAGTTCCGTAATCTTCGATTACAATCATCAAGGAGGTGTAGCAGCATGGTAAAAGGAACCGTGAAATGGTTCAACGAGTCCAAAGGCTTCGGATTCATTACCAAGGAAGATGGCGGAGATGTTTTCGTACACTATTCGGCTATCCAGGGAAGTGGGTTCAAGACGCTGACAGAAGGTCAGGCAGTCAGCTTTGAAGTCGTTGACGGCCCAAAGGGACCTAAAGCAGAAAACGTCCAAAAGGCTTAACAATCAACATGCGGGTTCCGGAATTCCGGAACCCGCATTCCTAATACCCCCTTATTTCTTCGCCACTTTCTTCTCTATCTGTGTACATAAACCCTGAATCATGTTCAGTTCCTTTTCCGTCATACCGGCTCTGCCGAAGAAGTGCTTCAGAGTGACAATGATATTTTTCATGAGATTCCTGTCGCCCCTCGGTATGTATTCAAGCAGTTCCAGCACCTGGGATATCCTTTCGTATATAGGTGCGATCTCTTCATGTGTCTGAAGGTTTTCAATCAGGGTAGAGTTGTCATATTTCTTCTTCCTGACCTTCCCGGATGTATCACCTGTCTTCTGACCGTGCTTTGAAAGCTCGTAGGCGATAATCAGGACCGCATGAGAAAGGTTCAGCGAGGGCTGGATCGTACTGCTCTGGATTTTGATCAGAAAGCCGCACTGATCCACTTCATCATTGTGAAGCCCCTGCGCTTCTCTCCCGAAGAGGATAGCGACTTTATTGTGTGCGGCTATATCACGAATCCTTGCCGTACCCTGTTCAACAGGCAATATCACCCCGCGTCTTTTTCCTTCTCTCCTGGTCGTTCCCACGATAACAGCCTTGTCCTTTATTGCCTCTTCAAGGGATTTATAGACCTCTGCGGAGTCGAGCACATCATGGGCGTTGCGGGCAAACCATCTCCCCTCTTCCGACATCTCGGGCGGAGGGTTAACGAGGCAAAGGTTTCTGAAACCCATGTTCTTTATAGCGCGTGCGGATGAGCCGATATTCCCCGGTTCCAGGGGTTCGACAAGGACAAAAAATATGTTTTGTTTCCATGCATTCATATCTGGTTGTAATCTATACCATTTTAACTAATTTGGGAAGAGTGAACTTTCAGGAAGTACTAAAGGGATAAGGCTTCAATTCCCGATATAGTTGCCAGACTTCAACAACTATATCAGAGGCTCAAGTTAAATATTCTCCAAGTTGCATCAGAAATGCAACGTTCTATTTGATCATTTCAAAGGTCTTTCCATGCCTCATATTTTTTAAAGTCATCTAACTTCATTTCAGCTTCTAACCAATCATGATTATCTACAATAATAGATACAGTTAAGAAATTCAGCTTGTTTTCAATTTCAGAAATAAAGACATTATTCCGATCAAAAAAAATCGGAGCAGACTGCACACTTAAAAGAAAACAAATGACATCATCGAGTAACTTAATTTTTAATATTTTCTTTTTTCCCTTATCATCAGTATAAGTACAATGAATTACATCTTTTTCATTAGGAAGGGATTGTTTGAGTGAAACCAGCAAGTTTATTATGAATGAAACCTTTTTTTGATTAACCCTTGAAAATGCCTCTTGTGAACGATTGCCAAACGCTACACTTACTCCATGTCTAATAATTATAAGGCCTGCAATAAAGCCAATTGTTGTAAAAAAGCCCTGTGTTTCACCCCGATAATAGAATATGGAAAATGAGTAAGCAACACCGGAAAGAATATAACTTAACCCATAAATACTGGCTGTTTTGTGATTAAGACGGATAAGAGCAGAAAGACTTCCTACAATAATAATGCCAGTAAAACAGTAAAGAAGATATAGCTCAGTACCTGCTGTATGATTAATAATTTTTAACCCTAAATAGAGAAGACTTGAAAATAATATAGTAACAGCATAAATCCGAATCGATCGTAAATAAGAGATGATTTTGGTCGCTTCTGTTAAGTCTGTTTCACTATATTTCATCTTTTTAGTTCTCTTTTTTTGAGAATTGAGGAGCTTCTTCCAAAACTTATATTTTGGCGGTGCAGAGTATCATCTGAAACATACACTATTTTAGCAATTTTTCAAATCGAGGAGTACAGGAATAACATCACTAGGGATAAACGCTGTTGCAGGCGTTGCTTTTTGTGTGTACTCCTCCGGGAACAAGAATTCGTACTTACTCTTTCGGTGGAATAAAATTCAACACGATAATCCGGGGCGGTTCCTGAGGTAAACCAACAGTAAAACAAGATTCAGGGAATGGAAAAATTGCAGACAGGCTCCCTTCACAGTATAATGGGATATGAGTTACCAGAATAAAGAGGAACGCAGGCGGAAGAAAAGATTTCCTATTCAGGGGAATATACTGGTTGACGGCAAAATAGCATTCCAGTGCATAGACATCAGTGAAGGAGGCATGTATCTCTATACCGGTCGTTCATTTGAAGAAAACAGGGTAGTGCGGGTGACTCTTCCCATAAAAGGGAAGCCCTTAACCGTGCAAGCACAGATCAGGCACAATGAACCGGGTATCGGTATCGGGCTGCAGTTTATAGATTTGACCGATGAGCAGAAGAAAACAATTCAAAGACTGGTTAATCATGTTCGGGAACACTGCATTGATGCAAAAGACAGAAAAACAAAAATTCTTCTTATAGATGAAAACGCAATATCCCGGCAGATTTATAAAAATACGCTCCTGCGTGAAGGATTTTTTGTTCTTGAGGCAAAGGAGGCAGGTGAGGCGCACCAGCTTCTGAAGGAGACCCTGCCGGACCTCATATTGTTCGATCTTTCTATGGAAACAATGGACGGATATGAGTTTCTTTCAACACTGAAAGAGAACCCTGAATGGAAGAAAATTCATGTGGTAATTTTTTCTGCGGTAGAAACCCCTGAAGTGAGGGAGAGGGTTATAAAGGCCGGTGCTGACGAATTGCTTATTAAAATGAAAACAACGCCTTCACTTCTCGCGGATACAATCCGGAAAATCTTGCAACGGCATTCTCAGTCCTGATGAAAAAGGGGAAATTTAAGAAGATACTTCTCGAAGTTACTGCAACTTAATCGGAATCAATTACTTTTTTTCTGAGAGATAATGAATTATGGCTTCAC
>JAKLQR010000088.1 GCA_022013235.1 Thermodesulfovibrionales bacterium
CCCCAACGACTTCATTTCCGCTATCCTATCCCTCTCCTCTAAACTGATGTGCCTGTATCCTTTTTCCATATCCACCCAGAGTACCAGCTATAAGGCTGTTTCTCCAAGTGTTGCACTTCCTCATTGAACTGGGGATATGAATAATGATTCAGATAAGCAGGATCTCCCTGGACTGCATTTTCTCGATGACAAAGAGACTTGTGAGATGATAGCTCTTAATGATGATGCGGATTTCCAAAGTTTTCTTCAGACGGGAATATCGGGACTGAAATTTGTTCCAAGAACGTATTCCAGCGGCGAAGGAAAACTTATGAGCCCGGATGCTGGCGATTTCTCTAAATGGCTTAACCGCAATCACGCTGAAATTAATCTCACAATCGATAAAGGGGACGGCATATTAGTGCTTAGGAGTAGCGATTTCTGGCTGCCTCTAGTATTTCTTGCTTCTAATATAGCACTGCCGATTTATTTAAACCTTGTATCAAACTACCTATACGATCGCATGAAGGGTGCATTGCGAAATGAAAAACCAAGGGTTCACTTGAAGGCCGTCTTTCATGATAAGAAGGAAGGCATCTCAAAGAAGTTTAGCTATGAAGGAGATGCTGAAGGCCTGCAAAAAGTTATAAAGAAATTCGACCTTAGCCAGTTTCTGGATAAATAGATGTTTATTTCTGAACAATTGATCTCACTATTCCAGGGTTTGGGATCTGACTTTATTAACTGTATAAAGCTGATTGATAGCTTGTGCTTTGAGCAAGCCGGTACTGAATTGAATAAAATACGGACTGTTATAGACTCGCAAAATACAAAGTGGTCAAACGAGCGAGATGAGGTGCTGAATGAGGTCTACTTATTGAACAGGTTTGTAGATCTGCTGAGTTCATATTCAGCAATATGGATGAATATAGCCGAGTCAAAGCTCACAAATTCATGGAACAGTCTGCAAGATAGTATGGATCATTTACGATCAGTGAAGAAAATTTCAAATGGGACTGAAATGCGCTTGCTCGATTTTCTTGAAAATCAGCTTATAGATCTGGAAAAGCTCTATCCTTATAATATGTTTTTCAGTATGGGTGTTAAAGTAGACTGGTTTGAGTGCAGTATCTGCGGGAAAGACATAGATTCTATTGAGTGTGAGCATACTAAAGGTGAGTTATATCGTGGCAAAGTGGCATACGGAATAGCAAAGAATATCGGATATGTAGATCATGTGGGGATTGTCAAATATCCTGCAGATAAACGTTGTGTAGTTCAGTACGATGACGATGGGCCTCAGTTCGAGGTGTTGAGATATGTTACTGGTCTGTTGACTTCTCAGAAGATGAGACCTCTATCGTTTCATCATTTGCACTTCTCACAACGTACGAAAAAGAATCCTGAATTCAAGAAACTACCAAGAAATGCTGTCTGTTTTTGTGGCAGTGGAAGAAAATTTAAGAAATGCTGTATCAGCAAAGAGTTTGTTGAATTTGATCATATTGATATAGTGACGCGTGAAATAGATAAGGAGGAAGATGGAGGAGGGGGCGCGGCTTTACTTTTACAGATAGACGAGTAGCCGAAAGAGTGAGTACCTATTGCATCGGAGCGAGTACAAAGCTCTTGGTGGCAACAAAGTCTGGCCGAGGGCCACCATGGCAGTGGAGTGGCGAGCGAGGGTGGCATACGATGACGAACAAAAAGATTCGTAAAGAAGCGCAGGCGCATATTGTCTGATAAAGTCATCCAACTCTATAAAAAGGCGTATGCTGAATTTTGGGAAATCGCCCAGCGGGGAGGGTATGAATTCTGCTCTTTAGTCCCCTATGAATACGAACGGAATAAATCGCTGGGGCTCATATATGACGAGATGGAACCATATTTCACAAGGGAAATTATAAACAGCATAAATGCTTTTGCCGAGCACATCGGCACAATCTCAATTTGGGACATGGTTATTTCGAAGTATGACGCTGACGACCAGTTCGAGCTGAGGTACGAATTCTTGAAATTGCCGATGTATTTTTGTTTGAACCAGCCCAGAGCTATTAAGGAGCGGATTATTTTTTGTGCAACTCATCTGTGCCACCAAGCAAATCTGGAGGCGGTCAAGATTTATAAGGACGATTTGCCCGATGATCGCAGTCTGGGCGAAAAAGAATTGCAGAAACGCATATCAAACTGGAGTGCTGGAAACGAGTTGATGAGTACCCTATCAAATATGAGTTCCTCCAAATTTAGAAAAGCTGCAAAGAATTATAGGAACATGACACATCACAGAATCCCTCCGGATATAGAATATGGGCTTACAAGCTTAGTGAACAGAAAAGGCTATCAAGAAGACACGATTGAATATATCGCCATGGAAGACGGTAACCCCGTGAAAAAGAAGATGACGAGTAAAGAAGTTACTTATGCGTGTGGCGGCGTGGAACCAATAAAAGCGAGTAAAATTCTACCTGACTTGAAGACAGAATGCGAGAATGGCAAGAAAGCTTTTTACGCATACTGGAAAATGGTTAATGAGCATGTCCGAGTATTGAAACCTGACATATACTAAGAAGTGCATAAGTTAAGACTACATCCCCCTCACCCTTGCCCTCTCCCTCCAGGGAGAGGGGACTTGACGAACTCCCCTCCCTTGAGGGTCTACGACTCGTAGAGGAGGGGACAAAGGGGAGGGTGTTAGAATATGTATCCTTACTTATAGCCGTCTTAGTAAGTTTATTCTATGTGATGGGCACACCATGCAGTGTTTTCCGTTAAGCCTTCGTCCTTTAAGACGTTGCTGACTTTAAGGCTCATTTTAGATAAAATACATTATCGATGCAGAGGTAGGTTTCGTAATGGAGACACCGCGTTTGATGAAAGTGAACACTTTATATAAAATATAAGAAGGAGGTTGCCATATGGGAACATCAATAAAAGACTTGAGCGTTGAGGAATTACAAACGCTTATATCAAATACTGTCAGAGAAACGATGGAAGATGTGATCGAGGATATGATCGCGCTTTCGAGTGAAAGCTTTCTCCTTTCGATAGAACAGTCAAGAAAAGATTACAAAGAAGGGAGAATAAAATCATTCGAAGAAGTCTTTAATGTTTAAGATCGTCATAACTGACAGGGCATTAAAAGACATCGATAAACTTACGCAGGACGTCAAAAAACGAATCGCTTCAAAATTAAGAGAGTTCTCAAATAATCCTCTCGATTATTCCCGAAAGTTGACTGACCCTAAGATTGGCACTTACAGATTTAGAATCGGAGACTACAGGGTGATCTTTGATATTGAAGGGGAGACTATCATAGTCCTCAGGATCGGTCACCGAAAAGATATTTATAAATAGACTAAAGCATGCCTTCATATACTCGCTCTTGAAGATATTACCGATATATTAAGACGGTCATTAGTAAGGCGACGTTCTTATCGCTCTTTGTCATTGTGGCTTGTCCGCAATCCTTCCGGGTTTTCAGAAAGATTCCCGACAAGCGGGAATGACATCGATGTAGCTTTACTTGTTGCCGTCTTAGTAAGTCCTCACAAGCTTGGAAAAGCAACATGGATTACCACACCCTGCGGAAGATCGTGCGTCGCTCGCGGTTATCAAGCCGGGTAATTCCTTCCTCCTCTGCTGCCTTGAGTGCTTCCTCGTACTCTTCCGGGGTAATTCTGCGGTTGAGCGGAGGGTATCGGTACGCATTCCCGCATGGGCGGTACTGGTCCATAATATTTACATAGGTGTTGGGAGAAATCTCTTTGGCGATAAAACGCATGATTTCTTTCGTGCCTGCAGTTCCGCCGGGCATCACCAGATGGCGGAGAATGATTCCCTTCAATGCGATACCGCTCTCGTTCAGCACCAGGTCGCCTACCTGCCGGTACATCTCCCGCAACGCGTCCCTTGCCCTTTCCGGGTAGTCCTGTGCCTTGAGATACTTTTTCGCATATTCGGGGTTCCAGAACTTGAAATCGGGCATGTAGATGTCAAATATGCCATCGAGAAGTTTGAGACTCTCTACGCTGTCGTACCCTCCGGTATTGTAAACAAGAGGAACATTCAAACCTCCTTCAACAGCAAGCGAAAGGGCCTCCAATATCTGGGGAACAACATGGGTAGGGGTGACAAAATTAATATTGTGACAGCCGTTATTCTGGAGATACAGCATCATATCTGCAAGTTTCTCCGGCGTTGCCACAATACCTTCCCCCTGATGGCTGATCTCCCAGTTCTGGCAGAATACACAGAGTAGATTGCAGTGTGTCATAAATATCGTGCCTGAACCACGGCTTCCGACCAGAGGGTCTTCCTCACCAAAATGGGGGTTGAAACTTGAAACCATGGCCGTCTTCCCGGTGCGGCAGAACCCTTTTTCGTCCTCCAGCCTGTTAACATGACACTCGCGTGGGCAGAGATGACAGTCCCCGAGTATTCCATATGCTGTCTGAATGCGCTCCTTCAGCTTTCCCGAACGGTGAGTTTCGATATAGGAAGGGGTAGGCATGACCTGTGTCGTTATCCTCTCATATGTATTCTATCCTATTTACTATGAAGTGTATAAGTTACTAAGACGGCTATAAGTAAAGCTACATCGATGTCATTCCCGCTTGTCGGGAATCTTTCTGAAAACCCGGAAGGATTGCGGACAAGCCGCAATGACAAAGAGCGATAAGAACGTCGCCTTACTAATGACCGTCTTA
>JAKLQR010000010.1 GCA_022013235.1 Thermodesulfovibrionales bacterium
AATAATTTCGCCACAAAGCAAGTCTATAACCTCAGAAGTGGTATCGGCATAAGAGAAAGCCTCTATGTCGTCAAAACTTGCTATCATCTTGCCTTCTATACCAGATCACATCTGTTGTAACGATGCTTATGACTAACCGGCTTACTTTGGGCGTCGTGCAGGGATCCCGTATAACATGCCTTCTACACTGATATCTTCGTCAATATCCGGCCAATGCACGCCTTGTCCATCTCCAATGATCTCAAATTTTGACCGTTGTTCAGGAATTGCCTCTGATAATCGCCATGACCAGGCAAGAGGCACACTGATAGTACGGCCATCGGCAAGGTGGGCCATGATTTCTTCATCTGTTATGTGAAAACCTATAATCCTTGGTTCTGCAATATTAGCTACAGTGCTCATCCCATGCCTCCAAGATTTTTATAAGGCCCTTCGATGTCTTTGACTGATGGCATCTTTATTAGCCTCCTTGTTTAGAGCTTGAGAGTCCATATTTCTTACTAACCACATGAATTTTAAAGAAATGTCGTATTGGTTGAACCGTCCTTCCCGCGAACGCGGGAATCCAGGAAAATCAAGCGGTTATGGATTCCTGCATTCGCAGGAATGACAGACCTTTGGACTGTGTAGTTTAGAACATCAACCTCATGTTTTACTTCCGTTCCTCTTTTTCGAATTTCATAGTCGCTAAGATGACCGAATTTCTATTCTTTGATGATAAACGGTTTGCTCTCATTTCCGTGCTTGTCAATAGCAATAGCAGCAACGCTCTCTGTCAAACCGGCCAGCTTAATCTCGCCATCTTCTCCAATGTCCTTAGCAAATACGGTCATGTCCATATCAAAAACTTCTCCATTGTAATCAACATCCACAAGAAGCATGGCAAGCCCGTCAAGTCCTTTTAGACTATCTCCCTGTTTATCCAGGATTCTTGTCTCAAACCGTATAATCTTCAATCCCTCTTTTTTCTTTTCAACTTCGATCTCTACATCATCATTAAAATAGAACCCGGTCGAATCATAACGTTCACCGAGCTTCTTAACATCAATAAATGTGAATCCGTCCCCGATATCGCCCCGATATCTTCTTGATATCGCTGAAACATAACGCAACCCTCAAGCCTGCAGCATTTCGTTCAATTTCGCCTGCCATTCGTGTTCGTCGAGCACTTCAAATCGTATTACCTTATCCTTCATGGCAGGGCCAAATTCGGTCCAGCTTTTTGATTTGGCTTCCTTGGTGCATAAGGAAAACATCTTTCGCTTATAATCAGTATCTGCGCTGCCTATTAAATGGAGACCCTTTGTTTCTACAACATATACCTGCTCATAATCGCCTTTGTCTTCTAAAGCCGTGGCTGTAAAGATGAAGTCAGGGTAGATTTTATGTTTTCGCCAGCCCTGTATGGCGTAGTCCCGCCTGGCTCTGTTCCTGTACCAGAAAAAAAGCCTCTTCTGCCCTTCAAGATACCAGGCCACTGCCTTTTCGGTTTCGTTGAACTCGTCTTCAGGCACGAATTCAAAAAGGCTCAATTGCAGTTGCTGGCCATCCTTGCGATTAAGTGTTGTGGCCGTGGGTTTAACTTTGATCGAATTTGGAAAGCTAAAATCAAATTTTTCTCCGATCACCAAAAACCTCATCTGATCTGAATGAAGCAACTGCCGAAAGATGTCCTCAGCCATCCGGTCTTTTTCCCGTTCAAGTTGATTTCGTAATTCTTCGATAATAAATACAAAATTGTTAGCAATCATTTTATGATCATATTTATCAGCCAGATGGTTAAGTACTGTCAGGGCAAATTCATGCGCCATCCAGGGGTTTGGCACAATATCACAGATCTGGCGGGTCATAAAAACCGGATCAACACTAATGCCTCCTTCCTTCAGTTTTATTGTCTCTTTCTCCTCGATTACTTTTTTAATGTCTTCAGAAAGCGTAGCAATATGCTCAATATCCTTTTCCTCAGACATGGAAAGGGTAAGCGAGAGGACAGGATCGAGATCCACACTATCCCAGGGTATTTGTACAGCGATATCCATCTCATAATTGACGGGCTTCCATCTCCTGTTACGCAGTACCATAAAGACCGGCAGAATTGTGCTACTTGCCGCCTTCTTAAAGCGTTTCCGGATTTTTATTCGACGTTCTGGCTGTTCTCCGTCCTCTCCGCCTTCTTCCAGGTCGGCAATTATTTGACTTTTCAGGTCTCCAAGACCCTCACGACTAAAACCCTCTCTAATGCTCGTCAACAGTGCATTTGCGTTCTGCTTAAAGCAAAACACATAACTCTCATCAAGCTCTATGGTCCGCGTCTTGCGGGCGCCGGGCTGGCGAAGTATGCGTCCCACAAGTTGTGTCAGGGCATTCTTGGACTTAGGATTTGTCAGGATAACAAGGACATATGCAAAGGCACAATCCCACCCCTCCTGCAATGCCTGCTTGGTAATAATATAACGAATCTTGCAGTCTCGATCCATCAATCCGCCAGTGTTATCGACCTCTTTAAGTTCATCTTTTTCACTTGTCTTGACAGCCACCTCATCGGCAGGAATGCCAATTGTCTTTATGAGGTGTTCCCGGACGTCCTCAGAATGGATATAGCGGGTTCCCCTTTGCTCCCTACCTGTCCTCTCAGCCTGAATAAGACAGATCGGACGTATGTTGTTGCCGGAATTTGCTTCATACTCACGAGCCTTTTCTTCCAGTATATTTCTTTTATTAACACCTGCTAATAAAGTGTCTTTCCAGTCCGGGCTCACTTTATTGATCACATGAAGATCAAGTTTGATCATTTCCTCGCGATGAAGCTCTCTGCCGGATATGTCAACCAGGACGTTGCTTTTCTTAGACGGCGTGGCAGATAGCTCCGCAATAATGCAGGGATTAAATCCGCGCAGTGTGTTTTGCGCGCCCTCGCTATATGCCTTATGGCCTTCATCGAGAATGATAATAGGGGATAATGTCCGGAGTGTATTGCCCAGCGAAGTCTTAATCTGTTTGCCCCAAAAACCTTTTTCCTGGTGATAGGTATCCAGATTGGGGATATTTTGAAGAATCTTCTCCTGGTTTTCAATCTCATCTTCGGCAGGGAAAAAGTCCTGAAAGCCTCCATTATCCTTGAAAACTCTTAGTGTCTCTTTGGTCTGACGGTTAGCGGAAGGCAGCATGAGCATCAAAACCACGAGATTATCTTCAACATCCAACGGTGAAAATCGGTCCCTTTTTTCAAGGATAACCGTCGCCCTCCGCTGGCCAGATCGAGATGCTGTCGGTAGGGATGATCCCGGTCTTTCAGGCTTAGAATTGTCTGCCGATAGATCTGTGTTGTGGGTACTATCCACAGGACAAGCCCTGTGTTCTTCTTTCGATAGACCATATTGACCAGGTCAATCATCTTGACTGCAAGAAAGGTCTTGCCCCCGCCGGTTGGTATTTTGAGGCAAAAATTCGGTAATGGCTCGCCGATGCCGTTTTTGCGGGACCTATAGCTCCGGGCTATTCCCGCCTTCTCCCATGCCTTGACCGGAAAATCTATTTCGAATTCCGGATTTTGCTCGGCTTTCTCTCGCCACTCAGCTAAAAGGTTAAAATAAATCTTTACCTCTGATAGCGCACGTATTTGGTATTCTTTAAGCTCCATATCTCACCGCGCAAGCTCGTAGATTTCAAATGGTAGCTGTGCAAAATCAATCCTCAGTTCGTCTAAGTGCGCCTGATCCAGATATTTTGTCGGCGCAAAGACAAGCCGTCTCTTTTTTCCCGGTTTTCCAATGGACTTTGCACGCTCCAGTGTCAAGGCTATGTTTTTCAGCTTTTCAATGTCCGGTTCATAGAAAAGATAAATTTTATAATTTTTACTTTCGCCGACAAAGTTCTTCTTTTCATTCAGTTTCTTTGGATCAAATTCCTCGCCGGTGGCCGTGGGGTGTACGCCTCATATTACGTGCTGAATTGCTTGTAAAATAGGGTTATTAGTATTTTTAAGTTGACTTTATGTGACAAATATACTATAGTTTGTCACATATGGAAACAAAGGGCGTCTCATCTGCAATAATTTCGGCTGT
>JAKLQR010000089.1 GCA_022013235.1 Thermodesulfovibrionales bacterium
AAAGATATGACGAGGAAAACCGGGCAAATTGACAAAGAAGAAAGGGGTAGTTTAGATTAGAAGAAATACTCAGGAGGTCGAATTTGCTGAAATCAGTTGAAGATATCAATGCGACAAAAAAACGCCTGAAGATCGAGATACCATCGGATATTATTGAAAAAGAGATCGGGAATTCGCTCGAAAGGCTGAAACAGAACGTAAAAATACCGGGGTTCAGGCCAGGCAAAGCTCCAATAAGCATCATAGAGAAACGCTACGGAAAGGAAATCGAAGCAGAAGTACTCGACAAGCTGATTCCGGAACACCTCCGCCTCGCGCTCCAGCAGGCGGACATAACCCCGCTTACGCTTCCTGCCCTTGATGAAGAAATCGAATTCAAGAGAAAAAATCCTCTGAACATCTCTATCACCATGGAAATAGTCCCGAAGGTAGAGAATCTCGCCTACGAGAATATTACGGTGAAAGATATCCCTCTCAGCGTCGAAGAGTCTGACCTTGAGGATATGACCAGGAGAATCCGGGAGCAGAAAGCAGTCTACGAAGTTGCCGATAAGGAAATCGAGATGGACGATTTCGCGACTTTTGAGCATGTTGACAGTGTAATCGTTGAAGGCGAAGACGTTCCTGACGTCAAGGAAATCATATCGAAAATGGGGAATAGCATTTTCCCGCCTGACATTATTGAGAAGGCCCTTGGGAAGAAAAAAGAGGACCTCATAGAATTCACCACAACATTCGACGAAACCCGGTCGAAAGAACTCGCGGGAAAGACGGTCAAAATACAGGTCAGGATATCCGAAGTAAAGAAGAAAGCGCTCCCTGCACTGGACGACGAGTTTGCGAAAGACCTTGGGTTCGAAAATATAGCGGATTTCAGGGAGAAGCTCAAAGAAAGGATTCATGACGCGAAAAAAGAACAGCTCCGGAGGATGCAGAAGGCAGAGATCATCAATAAACTGATCGAATCCCACACCGTTGAAGTGCCGGAATCACTGCTGCAGAAAGAGATTGAAGCGATCGAAATGAGCAAGAATCTGGACCAAAAGGATGAAGCAACGGAAGAGGAGCCCATCGACCTCGATTCGGACAGCCTCCCGCCTGTCACCGGAGAATCGAGTGAAGAGGAAGCTGCTGCCCCTGAATCTCAGGATAAAAAGGAAGATACAGACGCTGCACTGAAAGAAAAAGCTGCAAAGAATGTAAAAGCTTCCCTTCTCATAGATGTAATCGGGAAGAAAGAAGGCGTGTTCGTTACCGACAGCGAAGTGGACGACCGGATTGCCGTTCTGGCCAAGAGGCTTTCTGCAACACCTCAGGCAATCAAAACCTTTTATCATTATAAAGAGGGGTCTCTCGACGGGCTGAAGCATTCGATATTCCAGGAGAAAGTGCTGGACCTGCTCTTATCAAAAGCCTCAGTTGAAAAAACTGAAAAAGGAGAATAAATGAGTATCATCCCTATTGTAATTGAACAGACAGGACGGTCCGAACGTGCATATGATATTTATTCCCGTCTTCTCAAGGACAGGATCATCTTTCTCGGCACGCCGGTAGACGACCATATTGCGAATATAATGATCGCGCAGCTACTCTTCCTCCAGACGGAAGACCCTGACAAGGATATCCATATCTATGTCAATACCCCCGGAGGCGTCGTGTCCTCGGGCCTTGCCATCTACGACACGATGCAGTATGTAAAACCCGACATCGCAACGTACTGTACCGGGCAGGCTGCAAGCATGGGAGCCCTCCTGCTCTCCGCAGGGACAAAAGGGAAAAGATTCGCGCTGCCTCACTCCCGGATCATGCTGCACCAGCCCATGGGTGGATTCCACGGCCAGGCAACCGACATCGAAATTCATGCCCGGGAAATTCTGAAAATGAAGGATACGCTGAACAAGATTCTTTCCCTCCATACAGGGCAACCGGTCGAAAAGATACAGGCCGACACCGACAGGGATTTCTTCATGTCGGGGCAGGAGGCGAAAGAATATGGGGTTGTTGATGAAGTGATCACCACCATAAAGGAAAAGAAAAGTAATGGCTAAGAAAGACGAAATTGCGCTGAAATGCTCATTCTGCGGGAAAGGGCACGCAGAGGTAAAGAAGCTTATCGCAGGCCCTACGGTATATATCTGCAACGAATGTGTAGAACTCTGCAATGAGATTATTGCAGACGCATTGCAGCAAGAAACGAAAGGAAGACCGTTTCCTCAGCTTCCCACGCCAAAGGAGATACATAATTTCCTCAATGATTATGTGATAGACCAGGAGCGGGCCAAGAAGATCCTGTCCGTCGCAGTGCACAACCACTATAAGAGGATTTACAGTCCGGCAGAGAAAGATGTTGAACTCCAGAAGAGCAACATCCTGCTGATCGGACCCACAGGCACGGGGAAAACCCTGTTTGCGCAGACCATGGCAAAGGTGCTCGATGTGCCGTTTGCGATCACTGATGCAACCACGCTGACTGAAGCAGGATACGTGGGAGAAGATGTTGAAAATATCATCCTGAAACTCCTCCAGACATCTGACTACGATACAGAAAGAGCACAGCGGGGGATAGTATATATCGATGAGATCGATAAAATCAGCAGGAAAGCCGAAAACCCCTCGATCACGAGAGATGTATCAGGAGAAGGGGTGCAGCAGGCGCTCCTGAAATTGATTGAGGGGACCATTGCAAACATCCCGCCGCAGGGGGGGAGAAAACATCCCCAGCAGGAATATATTCAGGTGGATACAACGAATATCCTGTTTATCTGTGGCGGAGCCTTCGTCGGACTCGACAGCATTATCGAGCAGAGGAACGGACAGAAAACAGTCGGGTTCGGTTCAGAAATTGTTGCACGGAAAGAAAGAAAAATCGGAGAAACATTAAATCAGGTCGAGCCGCAGGACCTGATCAAATACGGCCTTATTCCTGAATTTGTCGGAAGGATGCCAGTGGTCGCAGCCCTCGATGAACTTGATGAAAAAGCCCTGATTAAAATATTAACAGAACCGAAGAATGCTCTCATGAAACAATATCAGAGGCTGCTATCGTTTGATAACGTGAGGCTGAAATTCTCGGAAGGCGCACTCACTGCCGTTGCAAAAAAAGCAATCCGGCGCAAGATCGGCGCACGGGGACTGCGGTCTATCCTTGAGGACATCATGCTCGACGTAATGTATGAAATTCCTTCACAGAAGGGCATCAAGGAGTGCCTGATCACCGAAGAAACGGTTACTAAAAAAGAGAAGCCTGTCCTGATCTACGAGAAACAGGCAGAATCAGCATAGGCAGATTGTCACTCAGCATTTCGTTTTCCCCGCGAGAATTGCTTTCCCGATCGCGCTCCGGATCGTTTCTCTGAGTTCTGCATCGTCCACTGGCAATACAGTATCTTCTATAAGAGACAGTTCCCCGCCGTCGAGTGTTCTGGACTTTTTCTGTGGAGCACGGTGCTGTGCATCAGATGACACATTCAGGGAAACTTTTCCGAGCTTGAAACGCACAGCTTCGACCCGGAAAGGACGGAGCTTCCTGAGAATATCATCCTGACGGAACCGAAGCTCCTGGAGCCAGACAGGCGAATCGACAACTATGAGGAGTTCACCCCGGGAGAGAAGAGCGGGCGCCATGTGAGAGGGAAGTGGTTTCCGGAAAAGACTATTCCACCTCCTCCGCATCTCCCCAAGCTTCACGCCGTCTTCTATGCCTAATTCCCTGAAAACGCCCGCGAGTAAGGAGTCCGCCCTCTTCACTCTTCACTACACAGCTTTTTTAATTTTTCCTGAGCGGAGACATCTTGTACACACAGTGACCCGCTTGATGCCGCTGCTGGTAACTACGCGGAGTCTCTGCAGGTTTGGCAGGATGATTCTCTTCGTCTTTTTATTGGCATGGCTGACATTATTGCCGATTGCCCTCTGTTTTCCGCACACAACACAACTCGCCATCTGTTTTCAACCTCCTTAATTCATTGCATTCGAAAGGTTTATTATGATAACATGTTAAATCCCTTGTTACAAGTGCAATACAAGAGAGAACGTTCTGTTGCCGCGGGTGAAATCTTCCACTCTGCTTGACTTGTTGAGGAGAAAAGCAAGAGTTTTCTGAACTGTCGATCGTTCCTTACAGGCAAGAGGGGATATCAGATTTCTGAAAAGGTTAGGCATACATATATGACAAAGATACGAATTTATGAACTGGCGAAAAAGTTAGGCGTTCCGAATAAGAGTATCCTGAACGAACTGGACAAACTTGGCATCGAAGGGAAAACTCACTCTTCGAGCATTGAACCCGAGCTTGCGAGGCGGATAGCGGATATCATTCGTAAAAAAACTGCAGAGCCAGTGAAAAAACCAGTGCCTGTAAAAGAGCCTGAGAAAAAAGCTCATGAGGCGGCGGTCGAACCTCCCGTCAAGAAACCGAAAGAGGAAAAGGAACCGAAAAAAGTAGTGAAAGAGGCAAAGCAGCCGAAAGAGTCACTGCCCGCCGCAGAGGAAAAGAAGGCTAAAAAAGAGGAACCCGAAGGAAGAATTCAGCCGGACCAGAAGAAGCCCGCAAAGGCCCCGTCTGAAGAAGAAGACGAAATAAAGATACCTGAACGGTTCCGAAAAGAGATTGAAACAGAGAAAGTAGAGAAATTCAAGGTAAAACCTGGCATGCAGAGGGCTTTTCAAACCATCAGGAAGATCGAGCCGAAGAGATGGCATGATCAGAGGCCGACCAAGAGATTCGGAGGGAAAGGAAGGCATTTTGCTGCTGAAGAACAGAAAACGCAGGTGCAGCCTGCCATCACGAGGAAAAAGACCTTGAAGCTTCAGGAAGGCACTACGGTCAAAGAGTTTGCAGAACTCATCAGCGTCAAACTGTCTGACGTCATCAAAAAGTTCATGGAACTCGGGTACATGCCGACTATAAACCAGCCTGTTGATACGGATGCAGCCCTGCTCATTGCAGAAGGGTTCGGAGCAAAACTCGAGATTGCCTCCATCGAAGAGGATATCCTGGATATCGAAACACCTGAAGAGACCGGCGCCCTCGTCCCT
This sequence comes from Thermodesulfovibrionales bacterium, assembly GCA_022013235.1. Taxonomy (GTDB): domain Bacteria; phylum Nitrospirota; class Thermodesulfovibrionia; order Thermodesulfovibrionales; family SM23-35; genus JAKLQR01. Next base: position 5,038 of record JAKLQR010000089.1, read on the forward strand.
CGTCCTCCCGTAATTACGATCATGGGGCATGTTGATCATGGGAAGACATCACTCCTCGATGCGATACGGAAAACGAAGGTCACCGAGACTGAAGCAGGAGGGATCACCCAGCATATCGGCGCCTATAATGTAAAGCTGAAAGGCAAATTCATCACGTTTCTCGACACTCCCGGTCATGAAGCCTTCACATCGCTGAGGGCACGGGGAGCAAAGGTAACTGATATCGTTGTCCTCGTCGTTGCTGCCGATGACGGGGTGATGCCGCAGACTATAGAAGCGATTAATCATGCAAAAGCTGCAAACGTACCTATACTTGTCGCAATAAATAAGATAGACAAACCAGACGCAAACCCTACAAAAGTAAAAAACGAGCTTTCAGAGCGTGGGATAATCTCTGAAGAATGGGGCGGGAAAAATATCTTTGTCGAAGTATCGGCAAAGAACCGCATCGGTATCGAACACCTGCTCGAGATGATCCTCCTCCAGTCCGAGATTATGGAACTCAAATCAAATCCTGACAGAAACGCGAGGGGAACCATAATCGAATCAAAACTCGACAAGGGGAGAGGGCCTATTGCTACGGTGGTTGTGCAGTCAGGCACACTGAAAATCGGAGATGCCTTCTTAGCAGGCATTCACGCAGGAAAAGTCCGCGCCCTCATTGACGACAATGGAAAACGGATCAATGAGGCAGGTTCGTCAATGCCGGTAGAGGTAATCGGCTTCTCAGACGTGCCGACATCAGGAGATATCTTTACCGTGGTTGAAGATGAGAAAAAGGCCAGACAGATAGCACTCATACGACAGCAGAAACAGAAACTTACTGAAATTGCCAAAGCACGGAAACTCACTCTCGATGAACTCTATGCGAAAATCAAAGAAGGAGAGATCCGGGAACTCAACATCATCATCAAGGGAGATGCCCAAGGTTCTGTAGAGGCGGTGAAGGATGCGCTCGAAAACATAACCCACCCGCAGGTGAAAGTCAAGGCCATTCATTCTTCAGTCGGCGGAATCAATGAATCAGACGTTATGCTCGCAGCTGCATCGAGCGCCATCATTCTGGGTTTTAATGTCCGTCCGGAACTCAAGGCCTCACAAACTGCCGAGAAAGAGGGAGTGGATATCCGTCTTTATACCGTAATATACGAAGCCATCGAAGATGTGAGGAAGGCCCTCGAAGGACTGCTTGAACCGACACTCAAGGAAAAAATCCTTGGACGGGCTGAGGTCCGCCAGATTTTCCCGATATCGAGAATCGGTACCGTCGCAGGATGTTATGTGATCGACGGAACGATGCACAGGGCAAGTGACGGATTAAGAGTAATCAGAGACAACATCGTCGTATATGAAGGCAAAATAGCCACATTAAAGAGATTTAAAGACGATGTGAAAGAGGTCAACACAGGATATGAATGCGGTATCATGATAGAGAACTTCAATGACCTGAAGGTCGGAGACATTATCGAAAACTACGTCATTGAAAAAATAGCGACAAAACTATAGAAACAGTCAGAAGTCAATAGTCAATAGACAGTAGCCCATAATCAAATATCCACAACTAATGACAAATGACTGATGACTATTGACTGAGGTTAATATGCTTCCTTACAAGCGTTCCCAGAGAGTCAGTGATCTGCTCAGAGAAGAGATCGCGGATATCATCATGTATAAATTGAAGGACCCGCGGATCGGTTTTATCACCGTCACCGGCGTCGATGTAACAAGCGACCTCAAGATGGCCACTGTCTATGTAAGCGTCCTGAAAGAAGAAGAAAAGAAACCTACCCTTGAGATCCTGCAGACTGCAAAAAGTTTTGTCCGCTCTGAACTCTCGAAAAGGCTGAGGATGAAATTCATACCCACCGTAGATTTCAAACTCGACAGCTCCATTGAATACGGGGATAAAATAGACAAACTGCTCAAAGAGATCGGAGAAAAAGATGATAGCTCCTCCTGAACTTGTCTCCTTCCTCCGGGAAAATGACAATTTTTTCATCGCTACCCATATCAGCCCCGAGCCGGATGCACTCGGCTCATCCCTCGCCCTCGCCATGGCACTCGAATCGCTCGGGAAAAAGGTCACGGTATATGATCGTGATATAGTCCCTGAGTTTTATCGGTTCCTCCCGAAGCATGAAAGATTCATACACTCGACTTCACGGATGCAGACTTCATCATGTAATCTGATCCTGCTCGACTGTAATAGCCCTGACAGGGCCGGTATCGAGGGGATGGGCTTCCGCTCCTCGACGGTCATAGATCACCACGAGACCGAGAAAGACTTTGGAGACATCCGGTGGATCGTTCCTAATGCAGCAGCGACAGGTGTTCTGATATTTTATCTGATCAGGCAACTCGGAACCGTCATAACAAAAGACATCGCCCTGAACCTCTATGCTGCCATAGCGATCGATACCGGCACATTCAGATACAGCAATACCACTGCAGAGGTATTACGGGTTGCGGCCGAACTCATTGATGCGGGAGCTACCCCGTCATACGTATCAAACAGTCTTTATGATACTTGGACTGAAAAGAGATTTGCGCTGCTCATTGCCTCACTGAATACCCTTGAGATCCAGAACGGTGTTGCGTTTACCCATGTCACCCAGGCAATGTACCGGAAGACGGAAACCGCGCCCGAAGACACCGAGAATTTCGCCAACCTCCCGAGAACGATGAAGCATGTCAGGGTATCGGCTTTTTTTCGGCAGATCGGCAAGGCTTACTGGAAGGCCAGCCTCCGCTCCAGGGACACGCTCAATGTCGCAGAGATCGCAGTATCCTTCGGTGGCGGCGGACATAAAAATGCTGCGGGGTATACGTTCAAAGGGACGCTCGACGCTGCAAAAAAATCTCTGCTCAAGTCCCTCAGGAAATCTTTCTAGGCAGGCGTTTCCGACCGTATTTCAGAATTCCCAGCGACCGGTCGAACAGGGAACTGAGGGGATTCGCACACTGCTCAAAAGAACCGGCATGAGAGACGTTCTCTCCGCCGATACCAGCCTTGAAGTAATTGACCTCCGGATGTATGGGACTGATCCCTCCAAGATCGTAGGAACGGACACCCTTCATCTTTAGCCATCCTATTATGTTCCACTGCAAGAGATAAGACGCCATAACGCTCCTGCCTTCTGCGTTACTTGCGGCAAGCACCAGGAGCGCGGTATCGCCACGGAAAATGGGGACCTGAATCGTCGCCACTTGTGCGATTCCAACTGCTTCATCCCCGTTCCTCAACACGACATGACTCAGACGGTCTGCCCCCCAGAGCACAGCCCCGCACGACCATGTCTGGTAGATCGTCGCATCATCGAACTGCCGCAGCAATGCCGACCACTCAGTATTCGAAACGGTATCGACTTCAAGGGAATACATTGAATGAAGTATAAAGGTCTTTTCTGCGGGGTTCAACAGTAAATACAAGACTTCCGAATAATTCCTTCAATTCTTGAATCAAAAATACCTATTTCTTGAAGGACATGATAATTCTTATTATTTTCCAACTAAAATATATAACTTGACAATAATTAGCAAATGCTTTATTTATATACGAGATACCTCCTGCTTCAGGTAGTAACTGATAAATAAATCTCAAATACTTTTAAGGAGGTGATCATGGTCAAAACAAAAAATATTTTCAAAAAATACGGATAAAAGAGGTGTTGGTCATGAAGAATAAAATGCTATTATTATCGTTAGTAATATGCCTTTTATTGCCTGAAATAATTTTTGCTTCTTGTTATAAATCTCCTGAAGG
>JAKLQR010000090.1 GCA_022013235.1 Thermodesulfovibrionales bacterium
CACACCTGCGGTAATTTATACCACCGAAGCAGGCGGGAATTACAAACTTACCTTCATCAGTGAAAATGTATTTTCAGTGCTCGGGTACGAACAACAGGAGTTCCTTGATTTACCATATTTTTGGGGAACCAACGTTCATCCCGAAGATAGTAAAAAAGTGTCCGAAGGTCTTGCTGAGTTCTCCCGAAGCGGGCATCATATGCTTGAGTACAGGTTCAAACATAAGAATGGATCATACAGGTGGATGCTCAACGAACTCAGACTTTTGAGGGATAAAGAGGGAATCCCTGCTGAGATTATCGGCTACTGGATAGACATTACAGAACGCAAACGGTATGAGCATGAAATGGAAGCCATCATCTCTGTTGCGAATTCCCTGAGGGCTGCGCAGAAGAAGTCAGACATGCTGCCGATCATTCTCGATCAGGTTGATGATCTGATGAAAGCAGAAGGAGCATCCCTTGCTGTGCGGGACTTGGTAAGCGGAAGAACAGTGATAGAACTTGCCCATGGAAGGTGGGCAACGCTGACAGGACAATCTCTGCCTGCAGGTGAAGGAATCAGCGGTCATGTCATTTCTACCGGAAAGACATACAACAGCTTTATCCCTTCCGATATCCCCGGTGATCTTTATGCCATAGCAGCTATTCCCCTTATTTCGCAGGGCATTCCCATCGGTGTGCTTTCAGTAGGCAGAAAAACTGCGATTGCTGATTATGAGATCCGTATGCTGACGGCTATCGGTGACATCGCTGCAAATGCTATGCAACGATCTGACTTGCACGAACAGACGCTCAGGCGATTAAACCGTCTTGCAGCCTTACATACTATTGATATGGCAATCACTTCAAGTTTGGATCTGCGTGTTACGCTCAACGTCCTGCTTGATCAGGTCTCTTCCCAACTTGGCGCCCATGCTGCCTCGGTATTGCTGCTGAACCCTTACTCACATACCCTTGAATATGCCGCCGGCCGTGGGTTTCGTTCACGGGCGATCCAGCAGACCCGTTTGAAGGTCGGTGAGGGACACGCGGGCCGCGCTGCATTTGACCACCGCATTATCAGTATCCCGGATGTGCATGAGAGCAGCGATCCCTGTGTGCGTGCCCAGCAACTCATGGGAGAGGTTTTTGTCTCACATCATGCTGCGCCACTTATTTCAAAAGGCCAGATAAAAGGAGTCCTTGAAATTTTCTATCGCTTCCCATTTTCTCCTGACCCGGAATGGTTGGAATTCTTTGAATCCCTTGCGGCGCAAGCAGCTATCGCAATAGACAATGCTGAATTGTTTAATAACCTGCAACATTCCAATGTTCAGCTGACACTGGCCTATGACGCTACGATACAGGGTTTGTCACGGGCCCTTGACTCCCGTGACAAAGAGACAGAAGGTCATTCTCAGCGAGTTGCAAATCTGGCGGTAAAGATAGCGCACATCATGGGGATGACTGATGATGAACTGGTGCATGTGCGAAGAGGCGCATTATTGCATGATATCGGGAAAATCGGGATTCCTGACGCCATCCTGTTGAAGCCTCAGGAATTTTTGGAAGAGGAATGGGAACTTATGAAGAGGCATCCTCTTATTGCTCATGAGATGCTCTCGGACATTTCGTTTCTTCGAAACGCCCTCGATATTCCTTTCTCTCATCATGAAAAATGGGATGGCACAGGATATCCGCACGGACTGCAGAGGGAGAATATCCCTCTGGCGGCACGTATTTTTGCAGTTGTTGATGTTTGGGATGCGTTATGTTCAGCCAGGCCCTATCGGCCTGCCTGGACTGAAGAAAAAGCGAGGGAATATATACGTGAACAATCAGGCAAACACTTTGATCCCAAGGTTGCACAGGTATTCCTTGCTCTCGATCTCTCAGAAGAAGGGTGATCTTTCTTGTACAGAGCCCCATCAAAGGGTGTTCCGTCTCCCGGTTTGTTTTTTTTGATGTTGATGGTTTATTCGTACGTTATGCCAACCTTTTTTCATAAATCCTGTACTTTTTGTATAACCTGCCGCCGATCATTTCTACGAGACGCTGGGTCGGGATATTGTCTTCAAGTATCCATGAGAATTCAACCCGCTGGAAGCCGTTCTTGAGAGACCCTTTGAACCCTTCCCTGAAAAGCAGGGCATCCACTCCCCTGTTTCTGTAATGAGGCTTGATGCCAAGGAGGAGCAGTCTCATGTCTTTTATCCTCTTTGCATAGTAAAGGGCCTTCAGGATTGTCCATGGGTTCAGTTTCCCGCGCATTTTCTTCAAAACAAAGTTGTAGTCAGGCAAAATCCCCAGGAAACCGATCGGTTCATTATTCTTTTCTGCAACGAGAGTCATTTCGGGAATCACGATGGGCTTTAAATTATCCGCAAGGTGCCTGAGTTCCTCGTCCGTGAGCGGGATAAACCCCCAGTTCTTTTCCCATGCGGAGTTATACACTTCCTGGAATATCCGCATATCCCCCGCGAAATTTTTTTTCTCAACCGGTCTCACGGTGACGCCGCTCTTCTCCGCTATTGCGGCAACCCTGAGGATTTTTTCCGGTAAATTTTCCGGGATATCACAGATATATGCAAAAAGATCCTTTGCTTTTGTCATCCCATGCTTTTCCATCAGTTCATTATAGTAAGGCGGATTGTAGGGGGTCATCAGCGTCGGATGTAGATTAAACCCTTCGCGGAGCATACCGCATTCCTCATTTGTTGAAAAATTCATGGGGCCACGGAGGATCTCAATGCCTTCTTTTTTCAGTATTTCCGAAACCTTGCTCAAAAGGGCGTCGGCAACAGACTGATCATTCAGCGATTCAAAGAACCCGAAAAACCCGGTTCGTTCTTTATGGAACTCGATATGCCGGTGATTGACAATCGAGACGATCCTTCCGGCCTGCCTGCCATTGATCCTGGCAAGAAAAAACCGTACCGTTGCATGAAGAAAAAAAGGGTTTTTACGGGAAAATTGTTTCCTGAGTTCCGAGAGCAGGGGGGGAACATAGTATGGGTCTTGCGCATACAGGGTGAAGGGGAAGCGGATGAAATCGTCGAGGTCTTTCTTTGTTGCGACCTCAACGACTTCTTTCATCCGATAAGGCCCAGTGTTTTCCCGACTTTTTCAAAAGCGCTTAGGACTTTATCGAGATGCTCATCGGTATGGGTTGCCATGTAACTTGTCCGGATAAGCGCCATCCCGCTCGGCACGGCTGGGTTAACCGCTACATTCGCAAAGACGCCTTTTTCCTGAAGCATCATAGCCATTTTGAACGCCTTTTCATCTTCGCCGACGATAACCGGAATAATAGGTGTCTGGCTGTTTCCGGTCTGGAAACCCAGATTTTTGAATCCGTCCAGCATCTTTGCGGTATTTTTCCAGAGTCTCTCTCTTCTCTCCGGTTCGGACTCAATAATGTCGAGTGCGGCGCTTACCGAAGCAACAGAGGCAGGGGGTGGGCTTGCGCTGAAGATCAGCGACCGGGCGCAATGTTTTATAAAATGAATGACATCAGCGGATCCGGCAATAAACCCTCCGATAGAGGCAAGTGATTTGCTGTACGTACCCATAATGAGGTCAACCTGGTCTTCAAGGCCGAAATGCTCTGCGGTTCCCCGTCCCGTTTTCCCGAGAACACCGATTCCGTGCGCATCATCGACCATAAGCCGCGCGCCGTATTTATTTGTAAGCGATATGATTTCAGGCAGCCGAGCGATATCACCCTCCATACTGAAGACGCCGTCTACCACCACCATTTTATCCTTGTCTTCGTTCTCTCTCAGCACCCGTTCGAGGTCTGTTGTCTCATTGTGCCTGAACTTTCTGACTTCACCGAAAGAGAGCCTGCATCCATCAATAATGCTCGCGTGATCCATCTTGTCAATAATCACGACATCGTCTTTGCCCACGAGTGCCGATATGACGCCGAGATTAACCTGAAATCCGGTTGAGAAAATAAGCGCGGCTTCTTTCCGCGAGAATCTGGCAAGTTTTTCCTCGAGTTCCACATGGATGTCAAGTGTGCCGTTCAGAAACCGTGAACCTGCGCAGCCAGTTCCGTATTTTTTTATTGCTTCTATCGCAGCTTCTTTTACCTTGGGGTGGCTGGTGAGTCCCAGATAATTGTTTGAACCCACCATGATCATTCTCCGGCCATTCATGATGATCTCCGGGTCCTGCGCGCTCTCGATGATTCTGAAATATGGATATAAACCATAGGAGATAAGTGTCTTCGCCTTCTGAAACTTGGAGCATTTTTCGAATATATCTGCGGATTTTTTTATAGCCATCTGTGAATCCGATACCAGTCTGCTGTCCATTTTATCCCTTCCTTGAGGTCGACTTTCGGGAGAAAACCGATCTCTTCCCGTGCCTTTTTTGCATCACATATCCAGTATGTATGCCTGAAGTCTTTAATCCGGTCCCTGTTGATGATACCCTGCTTGTTGAACCTTTCTCCAATAAATGCAAAGAACGGCATGACAAATTTCGGAACCCTCAGCGGGAACGCTTTTACCGCAAGGGTTTCAGATATGTGCATCGCAATTTCCTTACCCGTATAGAATTTTGTGTCGCAGAGAAAATAAATTTTCCCTTCCGCCATTGTGTTCTCGGCGCATAATATTATACCCTGAACGAGATCATCTACGTAAAGCAATGAATAATAACATTTCCCTAAATCAAAAAAAACGCCTTTTTTGATCATCTTGAACACGAAAAGCATGTCCCTGTCTCTCGGGCCGTAAATGGCTGGAGGTCTCAGAATAGTTATCGGGAGCGTTTTTGCATAGCGTAACACCGCTTTTTCTCCCTCGAGCTTGCTTCTCCCGTAGTCTGAAACCGGTGAGGGTGGAGAGTCTTCGCAGATAGGATTCTTCGTTGCACTAGGCCCGGCTGCCGCAAGACTGCTCAGATAGACGAACCGTTTCAGTCCGGGATTGTTTTCCGCAACTGCCTGAATCAAATTTTCGGTGCCCTTTGCATTGATACAGTAAAATGCATCCCCTGACGTGGCCTTGGTGAGGCCGGCAAGATGAAAGACATAATCGAACCCGAGGACGATATTTCTCAGGGTTTCGATGTCTGTGCAATCGCCTTTGACGAGTTCTATATCAAGATTTTCAATCCAGGAAAGGGTTGAAGATTGCCTGGACAGGCAGGTAACCCTGTATCCCTTCCTGATGAGTTCTTCACATAAATGGCTCCCTATGAAGCCGGAAGCGCCGGTTACCAGGGCTTTCATAGAGTACCCCTGTTACGGGTATTGGAGATATACAGAGGCAATCCCAAATCAGCGGCCCATGGACTCCAGCCTTGCAATACGTTCCTCTGCGCCGCCTGCCCATACAAGGATGAGCGTGAGGGTCACGAGGAGAACCATTGTTTTTATGTTATTCATGTATGTTTACCTCCGTCTTAAGCGTACGCTAATAACAATAATTGTATCCTGAAACAAGATATGTTTTCAAGGCAAAGGGAACTCCGGAATCGTTTTACTGGGACCCGTATGCGTGCAGCCCTGAGAGCAGAAGATTTACCCCGAGATAGGTGAAGATCACGGCCATGAACCCTATAACTGCAACCATTGCGACTTTCTTTCCTCTCCATCCCCGGATCATCCGTCCGTGAAGGTAGAAGGCATAGATAAACCAGGTTATCAGGGACCATGTTTCCTTGGGGTCCCAGCTCCAGTACACACCCCATGCCTGGTCGGCCCAAATGGCGCCGAAGATGAGGCCTCCGAGGGTAAAAATCGGGAACCCGACCGCGATGCTTTTATAGGTGATCTCGTCAAGCATACCGGCATCGATATTGACCTTCTGAATCACTTTTTTCAGAAGAGAACCGAATTGCCAGACAACAAAAAGTATGACACAGGACGCGATCCAGCTCAGAAGCTTTACCGCGGGCGAAGAGTTAAGGAATGTAGTTTTGAAAAGGTAGCTCTTTACAAAAATGTCCGGCTTCACCGCAACCTTAAAGGAAAACAAATCTATTGCCATTGCGATCATCACAATCATAAAGATACCGAAGGTAAGTGTCCAGAAGATATAGGAAGGTTCCCTTCTCTTTTCTGTAGTGACGATAAGATACATAAGACCGGTGCTGAAAGAGATTGAAAACGCTGCATAGGCGACAAAACTCATGGTTACATGGGCGAGAAGCCAGTTGCTTTTGAGCGCAGGGACGAGAGGCTGAATCTCTTTTGATACGCCGGTCAGGTCTATAAATGCCAGAGCGACACCGGCAATGGGGGTGACAAAGGCCCCGAACGACCGGTTTTTGAACCGGAACTCGATTAGGAGATACCCGATGATGAGACACCACACAAAGAAGACCATGGACTCATAAAGATTGGTGAGCGGGGCCGAACGGAGAAACCCCATTCCGCTCAGATCAGCGAACTCCTTCCACCGGAGAATGATCGCCAGGGTTTGTGCTGCCAATCCTGCAATGGTGATTGCCGTTGCGGTAATCCCTATCTGTTCTTTCCGGAAGGCGAGATAGGTTATATACATGATCATAGCCAGAATGTATGCCATGGTGGATATGCCGAATAATGCAGAACTGTCCATTTATTTTTCTCCTTTTTCCTTCCTGCCGAGAAGGGAGAGCAAGGTATCGACCTTCCTCTCGAACGCAGCCCTGTTTTTATTCGCCGTAGCGCCGACAAGAATCCTCGTGGAATTTTTTTCTTCGACAAGCTTTACCCATATCTTCCTGTGGCTCATGAAAAAGGCGATGAAGAGGCCAGCGCTCATTGCAAAACACCCGAAATATACGATCCAGACGCCGGGATCTTTTCTCACCTGTAATCCGGTGAATTCAACGCCCCAGTAATCAAGGAACTCCACCCGGTCTCCGTTCGGCAGCTGCCATGTCTCAGGATGTCTTTTCAATATCCAGCCGGTGAGAGTGCGGGCACCCGATTCCGAGAAGTCGATGAGTACCGCAGGGTTGTTCATCTGGTTCGCATAGGTGAATGCATGTCCGTGCTCATCTATGCGCAGGGCGGGACTGAAATTGAGGATTTTGCCTGAAATGTTGGAGCCCTGGATATGGAAGCTGTCCCCTAGTCTTAGCTGAATATCGGAGGACTGTCCGTTTGCCGAGATGAGCCTAAAAAGAAAGATGCCCCGGTCTATGTTTTCATTCATAAAACCATAACTTGCCTGATAGAAGGTGATGCCTTCATAGGTGAGCGGGTCATTCACCACTATCGATTTCTTCAATACCTCGCGGCCATCCTTGAGAATGGTAAGCCAGCTTCTATATTCCTTTGGCATATCCGACATGCCATAGAATTCAGCATCGAAATTATCGCACCTGACCTCAAACCCAAGCGGGATGTTTCTGGTCCCCCGGTCCGCAAAGGCGAGGTTTGTCGCAGTACCTTCCGGGACATTCACGTAGCCTTTAAAACCGAACCTCAGGCCGATAATCGCTCCGCACAGGATGACGAGGATGCTGCAATGAGTGATGAAGACGCCGAGCCTGCTGTAAGGTCCCTTCTGTGAAAAGAACTGGAAGCCTTTTTCTTCTGTCACCTCCTGGCTTTTAAAGCCAAGCTGCTTCAGTGCGTCAGCGACAGTATCCCTGACCTTTGCTGCAGGGCCTTGTATGACGACCTCTCTGGTGATAAGGAATTTTCTGAGTTTCTCCTCCGGAGAGGGGGCCATCGGTTCACTGATCAATTTCCATACCTTCGGGAGTCTGTCCAGCGAGCAGATGATGAGATTGACGGAAAAAAGGATCAATATGGATATGAACCACCATGAGTGGTACATATCCATGAACCCCAGTTTGTTGAATATTGTGTAGAGCGACGGGGCGACGGATTCGCCGAAAAGTTTCGCAAGGATCTGCAGATTCCTGGCCTCGTCAGCCCCCTGTTCCAAAATTGTCCCGACGATCGAGGTGAGGGCAATCAGGGCAAAGATGATAATCGCAAGCTTGACTGAAGCGAGCAAGTCCCAGAATTTATCTATGATACTTTTATTCTTCTTATCTTCCAATTGTATGCAACCTCTTCAAACTCTTTATATTAATATTTTTTCCAGGGATTAGACAAGGATTTTCAGGATTGACGGTATTTATGAAGGTTTTGCGAGGTCTTTGAAGAATTGTTTGTTCTCGGCGTAGAAGAGCCCGTCTTCATATTGAATGAGGCCCGCTTGATACAGCTTTGCAAGAGACGCCTCCAGAGGAGTGAATTCCTCGGTTCCTGAAAGCATCTGGGGTTTTATCTGATGTGTTTTCCCTTCCCTGATAAAGTTCTTCACGCGGTCACTGTTCACGATTTTTTCGAGCGCAAGCACTCTCCCTTCACCTGATTTGGTCGGAACAAGCCTCTGGGAGAGGACAAAGAGGAGATTATCTGCAATACGGGACCGTATGAGGTTCTGCTGATGGGGAGGAAACATATTGATGATGCGTTCGACTGTAGACGCCGAGGTGCTTGCATGGACTGTGGTTATCACAAGATGGCCGGTATCGGCTGCCTGCAACGAAATAGAGAAACTGTCGGGGTCTCTCATTTCTCCCACTACAATCACATCGGGATCCTGCCGGAAGACATGTCTCAACCCTTCATAGAAGGACTTGGTATCCAGGCCGATTTCGCGCTGATTCACATTGCTTTTTTTGTGTTTGTGGAGATATTCAATCTGGTCTTCAAGGGTTACAATATTGCATTTTCTGCTGGAATTAATGATATCTACCATCGCAGCAAGGGTTGTGCTTTTCCCATGGCCGGCAGGACCGGATACCAGGATCAGTCCCTGGGGCAGGAGTGCATAATCCCTTATCCATTCGGGCAGGTTCAGGTCCTTTAATGAAGGCAGGATGTCAATAATGCGGCGAAGAGTGATCGAGACAGACCCTCTCTGCCTGTAGAGATTCACCCTGAAACGGCCTATCTCCGGATAGGTTACCGCCAGGTCGAAGTCCCCCATCTCATTGAATATTCCCCAATCCTTCTCGGACATTATTTCCCGCGCGTATCGTTCGCAATCGGCAGGGGTGAGAGGAATCATTGCCGCCCTTTTAATATCATTGCCGAGTTTGATGGACGGAGAGACGCCTGCGGTAAGGAGCATATCAGTTGCAGGTGATCCGGCCAGATACTTTAACAGAGCCATAAGCGGCGGCGCTTTTTTCATTTCGTATCTGCGCACTTCTTTGGCAATGCCTTCTCCGGTAAGCGCAATGCCGGGATTCTGCATCAGACTTTGAATGGCTGCTTCCATTTGTGTGGCAGGGATTACGACGGCGTTTACCTTTTTCCCGATCGAAAATTCAATATCCCTGATAGAAAGCATATCCCTGGGATTTACCATGCCGAGGGTGATCGAATTTTCGTCGATACTCAGGGGGAGGGCCTTCATCGATCTGATCTTCTCAAGAGGCATAAGTTTCAGCACATCCTGAGGAATGTTGGTATGTAAGAGGTTTACCGAAGGAATGCCGAGTTGCTGGCTGAGGAAGTTCAATAAGTCTTCGGTGGTGATATATTCCATATCTACCAAAATAGAGCCCAGCTGTCCGCCGACCTGAGCCTGTTTCTTCAGCGCTTCCTTGAGCTGATTTGAATTGATAAGGCCGTTCTCGATGAGAAGCTGGCCCAGAGGCGGTTTCTTTTTGTACGGCATAGGCATAGTGATAATTATTACAATGTTTTGCTTTGTTTGTCAAATAAAATATTTAAAAAAAACAATAAGTTAAGAAGATTATGTATAAATTATTCAGGAGTGCTATAATTGCAGATAAATGTGCAGCAAATAAGCGGATCCATTCTGAACAGTGAAGTCAAAGGTTTCCCTGAATGCGAGTGAAAACAAGGAAAAAAACGCAATGAAAGTTGTTACTGCCGGAGAGATGCGCGAAATTGACCGGAAGACTATCGAGGAAACAGGCATCCCGGGGTTTGTCCTTATGGAAAGGGCGGGACTTGCGGTTGTTGCGATGATCAAGGAACGGTTTGGACGGAGACGGGTCATCGTTCTTTCGGGAAGAGGGAACAACGGCGGCGACGGCATGGTGGTCGCCCGCACTCTCCACAACGAAGGATGGGACGTAAAGGTTTTCCTTTCAGGAAGATACGAAGCCCTGCAGGGAGATGCTCTTCAGCAATACTCTATTGCAAGGAAATGCGGGGTGTCAATTGATCCCCTGGAAAAATTTCTCATGCAGCATTCATCGATCCTGAATAAACATGCTCTTATTGTTGATGCACTCCTGGGAACCGGGCTGGACAAAAATATCGGCGGCAAGCTTTCAGAAGTCATCGGGATAGCGAATAAATCAGAGGCGCCTGTAATCAGTATAGACATTCCCACCGGAATTTCATCGGATACCGGACAGATTATGGGCAATGCTGTCAGAGCGGACTATACATTGACCTTCGGCCTTCCGAAAAGAGGTCATCTCCTGTATCCCGGCGCTGAATATACCGGGCAGCTCTCCGTCGAAAATATCGGGTTCCCTGAGCACATGCTCAGAACAGAGAAAATTGCGGTAGACTTAATCGGGAAGAAAGAAGCGGCTGCGCTCGTGCCTGAAAGACCTGCATTTTCACACAAGGGAACTTATGGGCATGTCCTCGTCATAGCCGGTTCAAAGGGAAAAACCGGCGCTGCCCTGATGGCTGCAAAGGCATGCCTGAGAACCGGTGCAGGCCTTGTAACTCTCGGCGTGCCGGAATCGCTTGCAGAGGTCTTTCAATCCCGTGTGACTGAGGAGATGACCCTGCTCCTGCCGGATAAGGGGGACGGTACACTCTCCCGGAAAGCGTCAAAACAGGTCCTGGATTTCGTTCATGAAAAAGCCGACGTTCTCGCAATAGGTCCCGGAATCGGGGTAAGCGATGAAACAGAACAACTCGTGGCATCCCTGATACAGAATGCGGGAGTGCCTATGGTTATCGATGCAGACGGAATCAATTCGCTCAAAGGGGGAAAGCCTGTTTTTTCGAGAGCAAGATCCCCTGTGATTCTCACCCCCCATCCAGGCGAAATGGCGAGATTGTTGTCCGGGCGGAAAGACATTTCGGTAAAGACTGTCGAGGAAGACCGTGTCGGTACTGCTCAGGCTTTTGCACGGAAGACGGGGACATATCTTGTCCTGAAAGGCGTGCCGGCACTCACTGCGGCCCCGGACGGAAAAGTTTTTATCAATTCGACAGGGAACCCTGGAATGGCTTCCGGAGGCGCCGGAGACGTCCTCACCGGAATGATAGGCGGTCTGCTGGGACAGAAGATATCTCCCATCCATGCATGTGTTCTTGGGGTCTACCTCCATGGGCTTGCCGGTGATATCGCTGTATTGGAAAAAGGCCCCCATTCATTGATCGCAACAGATATAATAGAACATATACCGTCTGCTTTTTTGTCCTTGAAAAACAATGGATAGTATTATTGTTCCCGAAAACATGAACAGTGCAGTAAAAGCTTTTTTTACCACAAAGTCGCTTGGTACGGAACGCGTAAAAATTTGTAGTGCGGCCTCGCTCGGAAACGTGAGTTTTTATATGCCGGTGCAGAAACATACCGATACAGTAAAAGTCCTTGACGCGGATTTATCGCCGGAGATCGCCGATGCGGTTATTACTGACAAGAAAGGTGTTCTCATCGGCGTTCAGGTGGCAGATTGCGTTCCGGTCCTCCTTGTCGACAGGGAGAAACTGGTTGTCGGCGCCGTGCATGCCGGTTGGCGCGGCACCGCTGCACGAATCTTAAAAAAAACCATCGCCCGCATGACGGAACACTTCGGTTCCTCTTCGGATACTATACTCATCGCACTTGGTCCCAGTATTAGGGACTGCTGCTATAATGTCGATACCGAGGTCAAGGAAGCCGTTGTCAGAGCAACCGGAGATGGTGATTACTACAGGGTGCGGGGAGAAAAGTACGTGGTCGACCTTTCCCATGCAAACAGGCTTCAGGCCCTGTCAGCAGGTATCCCCGACTCGAATATCTGGAGTTCATCAGAATGCACCTGCTGCAATCCCGGAAAATTCTATTCTTACCGTTTCCATAAGGACTATGCAGGCAGACAGGGCGGGTTTATCGGAATACTATGATGAAAGTCAGGACGAGAGGGCCTGATGAGACAAGAGGACTTGGGTTCAAGATAGGCAAACTTCTGAAAGCAGGGGATATGGTCGGTCTCTACGGTGAATTAGGAGCGGGAAAGACAACAATCACGAAAGGCATCGCACAGGCGTTTGGTATCGCGGAGCGGGATATCGTGAGCGCAAGCTTTACTCTCATTGCGGAATACCCGACAAACCCGCCTTTTGTCCATATAGACCTGTACCGTATCAACACAGACGAGGAACTCGATCACATAGGACTCGGCGAGGTGATCGGAGGAAAGAACATTGCAGTCATAGAGTGGGCGGAAAAAGCCGCTCAGTGGTTGCCCGATGACATAATACAGATAACCTTGAAAACTCTCAGTGAAGATGAGAGGGAAATAACCGTGAAAGGGCTGCATGAAAAAGATCGGCATCGTCGGTAAGACCGGAAAAACAGAACCTGCGGAAATGATCAAGGAGTTTCTCCCATGGCTCCTGGAGCAGGGCTGTGAGGTGTATATTGACAGCGAAACCGCTTCCCTTGCAGGCATGAAGGGTTATCCCCGGTCGGAGATACCTGCGCTGGTGGACATGATTATCGTGCTGGGTGGAGACGGAACAATGATCAGCGTGGCGAGGCTTGTGAGCAATAGGAATGTGGCTATCCTCGGCGTGAATATCGGAGGAATGGGGTTTCTCACCGCCGTTCAGAAGGAAGATTTCCGTGACGCGATGAAGAAGGTGTTAACCGACAACTGTCCTGTAGAGGAGAGGATGATGCTTTCCGCGTGCGTTTTCAGGCATAGCGAATGTATTGCCGAGTATATTGTGATGAATGATGTTGTCGTGAACAAGGGGGCACTTGCACGGATCATAGACCTTTAGACTTATGTCAATCACACCTATATCGCAACCTTCAAGGCCGCCGGGCTTATCGTATCTACGCCAACGGGTTCAACTGCATATGCACTGTCCGCAGGGGGGCCTATCCTTTATCCGACCCTGAACAGTATAATTCTTGCTCCCATCTGTCCACATACCCTGACCAACAGACCGATTGTGCTCCCCGACGATATTGTAATCGAAGTATTTCTCAAGTCACCGAACGAAGACGTATTCCTTACACTGGACGGCCAGGTCGGATTTTCCTTAAAGATGAACGATATTGTCAGGGTCAAGAAATCTCCATGCAAAACGAATCTTTTCATCCCCTGCGAGAAGGACTACTTCCATATCCTGAGGACAAAGCTGAAGTGGGGAGAACGGTAGAAGTGAAAAGTTGAAAGTGAATAGTGAAAAGTTAAGGAAAGCAGATTTGTTAGATGATCTGAAAAAAAGCATGTCGTTTTATCAGGCATTGGGATTTGAAAACCTGCCGATTAAGCTGGCAAGGGGCAATCAGCAGTCAGCAATGACGGGAAAGGGAAACGGACAGAGCGCCTCTGAGAAAAAAATACTCCTGGAGGCTTTACGGAGTGAGATCGGTGACTGCACCAGGTGCAAACTTTCGAAAAAAAGGACCACTATCGTCTTCGGCGAAGGAGACCCCGGGGCAAAGATTATGTTTATCGGAGAAGCCCCCGGAAGAGAAGAGGACCTTCAGGGGAGGCCTTTTGTCGGTGATGCGGGCATGGTGCTTACCCGTCTGATCAACAAAATGGGCTTCCAGCGGGAAGACGTATACATTGCGAATATAGTGAAATGCAGGCCCCCGGTGAACCGCGACCCGGAAATGGATGAAATCGAGACGTGCAGAAAGTTCCTGGAGGGGCAGATTGCGATAATCCGTCCCAGGGTGATCGTTTCGCTCGGCAGAATATCCGCTGCAACCCTTACGGGAAATCCGGGATTGAAGATAACGGCAGTCCGGGGGAAATTTTTTGACTACAAAGGCATTCCGGTTATGCCGACTTTTCATCCGGCATATCTTATGCGCAGTCCGAAAGATAAATGGCTTACCTGGGACGATGCACTCAGGGTACTGGAGAGAATTGGAGAAGAAACCGGCGTCAAATCGAATAAAACAGATATATGAAGTATCGTGTGCTTGTACAAAAGTTCTTTCTGCCTGAAGGGATACGCTGTTCCGTGAGGAAAGCGAGTCTGTCCGTCCGGCTCAAAATATTTTCAGTTTTGATATTTTCTCTGCTGTTTTTTTCCCTCGCGAATCTTTCTGTTCAGGTTACCCCCTCTTGTGCCCTGATCGTTGACCGGGTCCTTGCAACGGTGAACGGTGAGATTATCACCTATGCAGACTATGTGAGGTTCACCGGGAATAGTCTGAAACTCACCGACCAGGATTGGGTTGATGAGAGTCTGCTCCGGAGTTTGATAGAGGACAGGATGATTTTCTTCGAGGCAAAAAAGCGCGGGATCGAGACGAGCGAAAAAGAGGTAGACAGGGCAATTGAAGAGTTCAATAAGAAGAATAATTTCTCACCTGATGATTTTGAAGAAGGTCTCAGGGAAGAGGGGATGACGCTCCAGATGTACAGGAACAGTGTGAGAGAGAATATCACTCTCTCAAAGCTGGTCCATGAAGAGGTTGATGCGAAAATATTTGTTACGGACAAAGAGGCCGAAGGCTATTTTGCTTCGCACGCAAAGGAATTCCTGATTACCTTTGAGACAAGGGAAGTAAAGGCAATTTTCCTGAGGGTGAGAGAGGGCGCATCGGTTACGGAATTGACTGATCTCAAAAGGAGAACGCTCGATATTGTTTCCCGGTTGAAAAATGGCGGGGATTTTGACATGCTCGTGGAAGAATATGCTGACGAGCCGCTGAAAAGTCTCGGAGGGGTGCTGGGGATCTTCAGACGGGGAACCCTGGTTCCGGCCCTGGATGAAAAAGCCTTTGCCATGAAGAGAGGAGAGACAAGTGAACCCATATGGGTTGCAGAAGGAGTATATATACTGCGGATTGTCAATACAACAGACGAGAGATACAAAACGTTCGATGAGGTAAGAAGTGAAGTGCGGAATATACTCTTCAAACAGAAAAAGGAAAAGTTATACAAGGAGTGGTTAAAAACTTTATGGGACAAAACTCCGGTCACAATCAACCAGTATTAATTATCCTGCTCTTCCTTGCCGTCTTCCTCCTGGCTGCAGCAGGCGAAGATTCGGCAAGCCGTGAGGCCGGGCTTTTCAACAGGGGCTATGAATCATATCTGTCGTATCAGCCGGAAAAGGCTGTGCAGGAACTTACTGCGTTTCTCCGGGAATTCCCTGACAGTTCCGCACGGGATGCCGCACTCTACTGGCTCGGAAAGTCATATATGCAGCTGAAGTATTTTGGAGAGGCGAGAAAAGCTTTTTCGGAAATCAGGCAGAATTTCCAGGAGAGCCCGTACCTGTCTCATGCAGAAAGGGAGATGGAAATGCTCAGCAGGACTGAGGATGACGCCCATATCGATGTGACAGCAGGGGCCGGGGTGAAGAACGAACCCCCTGAGAAGAGATTGAAGGAAGCCGAAAAGCAATTAAAGGCACAGGGGAAGTCATTGAGGGAAGCCTCTGAAGAGCGGGACAGGGTGAAGATACAGCTCAGCGAGGAAAAGAAAAAAACAGACATTCTCCGCGAAGAAGTAACGCAACTTGAGAAGAAAGAGAAGACGCTGAACGAAGTGAGCGTGGAGAGAGACGAACTGCGAAGAAAGCTCGATGAGGGAAAGAAGAGGGTCAAGGAACTCGAAGTAAAAGAAGAGGCTTGTGAGGATGATGCAAAGAAGTTGCGTTCGAAAGAAAAGGACCTCGCAGAATTGGCAAAAGCGAAGGAGTCTCTCAGCAAACTGCTTGACGAAGAACGGAAAATCACTGCAGAACTGCGGGCAAAAAATAAAGAATCTGAAAAGAGAGAGAAAACGATCAAAGACCTTATTGAGGAGAGAGACAGGCTGAAAGAACAGACAGTGCAGGATCAGAGAAAAAGAGAGGAACTTGAGAAGTCGGTCAAGGAGCTCAAAAATTCGGAACAGAAGGTTCTCCTGAAAGAAAAGGAACTTCTCAGGAGGACCGATGAACGAGATACCCTGCAGGCTCAAATGGATTCTGAAAAAGAGAAAAGAGAAGAAATGGGGAAAAGGGTTGCGGAATTTGAGAAAAAGGAAGGAATCCTGAAAGACATCCGCGAGGAAAACAGCAAACTGAAAAAAGATATTGAGCAGGGGAAGGCAAGGGCAGAGGATCAGGTCCTTGCACAGAGAACGCGGGAAAGAGATACCTTGAGCAGGATGCTTGGAGAGGAAAGAAAGAAGGCGGAAGATCTTGATAGAAAAATCAAGGAGATGGAGAATGCGGTGAAACCGGCAACTCAGGCATCTCCGTCGATTGATGAGAGAGAATCTCTGCGAAGAGAACTGGGTCAGGAGAAAGAGAAAACGGTGGAATTCATGGCGAGGATCCAAGAGCTTGAGGATAAGGAGCAGCTTGTCGCAGACGTCATACGGGAGAGAGATACCCTGAAAGCTCAGCTCGAAGAACAGAAGAAAATAAGAGAAGATTTCCCGATACAATCCGGAAAGGGCAGCGCTCAGGAGAAACCATCTGCCTTGACTACTCCAGTAAATAAGGGACCTAAAATAGTTGTTGCGGGAAAGCGGGAAGAAGGGCAAACGGCAGCTCAAAGAGAGAAGCAGGCAGAAGAGACAGAAGCGTCAAGCGACGATACGGGAATGATGCTCACCCGCCTGGGCATTCAGGCTGTGCCATGGAAAACCGGTAACAGCCAGGAAGAGAAAGAGACTGAAAGACTTCTCTATGAAAAAGCAAGAAGTCTCAAAATTACCGGTGAAACAAAGCAACTCCAGGACCTGATCAATCAGCATAAATTCGATGCGAAGCAACAGGATTCTCTCAAGCGCTTTCTTGCCGTAAGTGAATATATAGACCAGCGGTTGAAGCGTCTGCCTGAAGAAGAAGTGATCGAATCTCTCATTGTCACGTATGAAGAGGCAAACAGGTACACTAAAATCGTCCTCGCCCGGGAACTGCAGGAAAATGCAAAAAAAGGGATGTCTTTCGAAGATATCTACAAGTTATATCCGGATATGATGAGATACCAGGTTGTCCCGTCTCAACAAATGGATATTCGTATCAGGGACAAGATCAGTAATCTTCCTGTTGGTGAGGTGGGTGTTCTCTGGTCGCAAGATGGCTATATGATTCTGAAACCGGTATTGAAGAAATTATCGTATGATCCTTTCCGGAATATCTCTCCGGAAATGCAGGTGAGGATAAAGACCCTTGTGAACGAATGGCTTCAGGAAATGAAGTCAGAGTAACCGCGCTCATGAGAGAAGGGAAAAAGACAGTAAAATTGCCTGAGGACCTTGAGATGAAACGAATAACAGACAGCTTCCCCAATATCCCGGAGAAGATAGCGGAACTCGCTGAACTTGCGTATAACCTCTGGTGGAGCTGGCATCCGTCAGCGAGGATGCTCTTTAAATTTCTGAACAGGATCGCCTGGAAGGAGAGCGGCCATAATCCGGTGCAGATGCTGAGAGAGCTTTCTCCGGAAACCCTGAAATTTATGTCTGAACAGGCTGAATATCTCCGCCATTATGACGTCGTCATCGCCCGGTTTCATGAAGAAATTCAGACGAAGGTCTGCTGGTTTGCAGCAAATGTCGCTGATCCCAGTTGCCTGCCCGTTGCATATTTTTCTGCCGAATACGGGCTGCATCATTCTCTTCCATTCTATGCCGGAGGGCTGGGATTTTTAGCGGGCGATTACGTCAAAGAATGCAGCGATCTCGGTATTCCTATGGTTGCGGTAGGTTTTATGTATCCGGAAGGGTATCTGCTTCAGAAAATACGCGCGGACGGATGGCAGGATGATATTGATGAGGTGCTCGACAGGGATGCCGCTCCCATAAGAAGGGTTATGACTGAAAAAGATGAACAGCTCATTGTGAAAGTTCCTTTTGTAGATCCCCCGGTGTATGTCGCGGTATGGAAGGTGGACGTAGGCAGGATACCTCTTTATTTAATGGATACGGATATAGATATGAATGACCCGTGGAACCGGAAAATCAGCGCACATCTATACATCGGGGACATAGAACAGCGGCTTCGGCAGGAGATGGTCCTTGGTATCGGTGGTATCGCGATGCTGAACGCCCTCGGTATAAAACATTCCGTCCTTCACCTGAATGAAGGCCATCCGGCCTTTGCATTACTCGAACGCATAAGGGAGAGGGTAGCCGAAGGGATGAAATTTCAGGATGTCGTTGAACAGGTGCGTGCGACAACGGTTTTTACCACCCATACTCCTGTGCCGGCGGGTCATGATGTGTTCCCCTTTCATTTCATGGATAAATATTTCAGCCGCTGCTATCCTTTCCTGGGGTTGAGCCGGGATGATTTCCTTCAGCTGGGGATACATCCCCAGGATCCTTCTGCAGGATTCAATATGACCTCCCTGGCATTGAGTCTGTCCGGCTATAAGAACGGCGTGAGCAAAAAGCACGGCGAGGTGACACGCCGCATGTGGCAACCGCTCTGGCCCGAAAGGAAAGAAGAGGAAGTGCCCATTGGTCATATCACGAACGGAATACATGTGCCGACGTGGATAGAACCGAAAATGGAACTTCTTTTCAATAAATATCTCGGCCAGAACTGGCTTGAGGACCACGACAACCCGGTAGCATGGGAACTTATTGACGACATACCAAACGCTGCATTATGGCAAGTTCATTACTGGCTCAAGATAAAGCTTATAAATTTTATCCGGGAGCAGGCACGGATAAGGTGGAATAATAACAAGGTGAATCCTGTCAATGTCATTACCGGGGGTGTTCTGCTCGATCCTTTGGCATTGACAATCGGTTTTGCCCGGCGGTTTGCATCGTATAAACGGGCAGGCCTTATCTTCAAAAACATCGAAAGGCTCGCAAAAATTCTGAATAACAGATGGGAGCCTGTACAGATAATTTTTGCCGGCAAGGCTCATCCTTCTGATGATGAAGGGAAACGAATACTGCAGCGCATCTTTTCTCTCGCACAGGACCCCTCTTTTGGTGGAAGGATCGCTTTTGTGGAGAACTACAACGAACAACTGGCGCAATACATGGTGCACGGGGTTGACCTCTGGCTTAATAATCCGATCCCTCCGCTTGAAGCATGCGGTACGAGCGGGATGAA
>JAKLQR010000091.1 GCA_022013235.1 Thermodesulfovibrionales bacterium
TAAGACGGCTATAAGTAAAGCTACATCGATGTCATTCCCGCTTGTCGGGAATCTTTCTGAAAACCCGGAAGGATTGCGGACAAGCCGCAATGACAAAGAGCGATAAGAACGTCGCCTTACTAATGACCGTCTTAGTAATACTATCTCCCGCATTCTCCAGTCCTTTTTCTGATCTTTCTTATTCATAGACTGACCCGCACAATGAATTCCTGCGACGAAACAGGGCAAGAAAAAAACATTGACATAATGTTTATCATATGCTTAATATTTTGTTAAGGGTGATAAAGGTGCAGAAGAAAATTTTAATTGTTGAAGATAATAATAACAGTCTGAAACTTTTCAGCACCTTATTGAAGTGCGGTGGTTATCAAACCCTTGAAGCACGAACCGGCAGCGATGCAATACTCCTTGCCAGACAGGAAAAACCTCACCTGATCCTTCTCGATATCCGTATCTCTCTCCTGAACAGGTTCGAAACATTGAAAATGCTGAGCGATGAACCTTCTACAAAACACATACCCTCTATCGCAATCACCACGAACCCTGTCGACGGGAAAAGAGAGGAGATTGTGAAACTCGGCTTTGCAGACTGTATTTCCAGGCAGATCAATGTCAAAGATTTCATGGATCTCATAGAGAGACATCTGAGCAGTTAAGCATACGAACTAATTTTACCTTGCAGAGAGGAACCATGCACTATACGCTGTTCATCACGCATAAGTGCAATCTGAATTGCGGTTATTGTTATCTCATTAAAAAACCGGCCACGATGTCGATTTCCACAGCACGCCAGATCATAGATTTCATGTTCAGTCACAACACCTCAGACCCACAGAGAGAAATCAGTTTCTCCGGAGGAGAGCCTCTTCTCGAGTTTGAAGTCCTGCAGGAAATTGTATCCATGATCGAAAACCATCCGGCATACCACTCCAAAAATGTCACGATATCCCTGACAACCAACGGCACTATTTTTTCTTATGAAATAGCAGCGTTTTTGAAAAAACACTCCGTACAGTTTTCGGTAAGTTGTGATGGTCCTCCTTATGTACACGATTTATTCCGGAGGTTCCCGGATGGGAGCGGAAGTTCACATATTGTTGAAACTACCATAAAGCAGGCGATGGAAACATTCTCTTCGATAAAAGTCCATGCCGTATATCATCCGGAGACAATCCGTGCTCTCCCTGCTGTGGTGGATTATCTTTGCTCTCTTGGATTCGGAACAATCTCTGTGAATCCTGATTTTACCGCCCCCTGGACACTGAAAGAAGCTCACATACTCCCTGAAGTATATGGCAAGATTGCAGAAACTTATATCGACTCCTCTCTCCGGAGAGAACATTATGTCATCGATTTTCTTCATAACAAAATGCATATTATACTTGGGGGAGGGTACACAGAGTCGCAGAAATGCAGAGCCGGGAGGGGAAAGCTTGCCTTCGACCCTTTGGGGAATATCTATACCTGCGAGAAAATGATTGGCAATCTTCCGGCGGAAGACCACTGTATCGGGAGCGTCAGGCAGGGAATACAGACAGAGCATGTGAATCCTTCTCGGATTCCGGAATATATGAGTCAAACCGAATGCCTCTTCTGTTCAATAAAGGATTATTGCATGCACTGGTGTACCTGTGCAAATTATCTGTCTTCCGGATACAGCAACAGGACAGGGCCGTTCCTCTGTTATCACGAACAGGCAGCGATCCAAACCGCCTTGAATACCTTACAGACCCTGCGAAAAGCAGAGGGAGGCAGCTTTCCTGTTCACCTGCGGAGTTATCTCCCCTCATAATTTATCAAGAAGGCTTGAATTTATGTAAGAAAAGTTTTCTTGTCTCTTCTGCGGCCAGAAGGACCACGCTGAAAGGCAAAAGGAGCAGCCAGACCGTTACAGAAAGCGGCGCTGTGCCGAAGACTCTATTTCCAACCGGATGATATACAATGAATATCTGGAGAAGCAGTTCGGCCAGGATACCGGCAAAGATGAGCTTATTCGAGAAGAATCCTACGCTGAACACAGACTCTCTTGATGACCTGCAGGCAAAAACATTCCCTATTTGTGTAATGATAATGGCGGTGAGACACGCTGTTGTTGCCTGAAGGTAGAGCGTGTCGGTTTGAGGGAGCGTGGTTCCCCAAATCCATCCGCCTCCGTGCAGAACCCAGAAGAAACCGAACATGCAGGCTGCCGCTTCGATAGGGCCAAGGAAGAGATATGCCTTTGTGATCAGGGGAATATTCAGCAGACGTTCCTGTATTTTCCTTGGCGGCTGTTTCATTATTCCCGGAGTCGGTTTTTCAGCGCCCAGCGCTAATGAGGGGAGCATATCGGTCCCAAGGTCAACGGCAAGTATTTGAATTACGGTGAGAGGCAGCGGGATACTGAACAGGATATATGCCAGATAAGGAACAGCTTCCGGAATATTTGAAGCAAAAATATAGGTGATAAACTTCTTTATATTTTCATACACCGCCCTTCCCTCTTCGATCGCATTTACAATCGTTGCAAAGTTGTCATCCAGGAGAATCATATCTGAAGCCTCTTTTGCAACATCTGTCCCGGAGACCCCCATTGCAATTCCGATATCTGCCTTTTTCAACGCGGGTGCATCATTCACTCCGTCACCCGTTACTGCGACAATCTCTCCTTCCTCTTTCAAAATGGAAACCACCCTCATCTTATGTTTGGGTGAAACCCGTGCAAAGATGACTTCTTTCGCTGAGAGTCTCTCCCGCAGATCCTGGTCTCTCAGGGCATCCATTTCGCTTCCCTCTATCACAACAGGGTCCCCTTTGACCAGTCCTGTTTCCCTGGCAATCGCAACCGCAGTCCTCTCTGCGTCACCTGTCATCATGATTATCTTTATCCCAGCCTCGTCACATTTCCTGATTGCTTCAGCGACTTCAGGTCTCGGGGGATCTTCCATGCCGATAAGACCGGTAAAAACCATATTTTTCTCAATCTGACCGGCGCTTAACTCACCGGCTCCGTTCTGCTCAATGTCTCTGTAACAGAACGCCAGAACTCTCAAGCCCTTGTCCATCATGACATGGCTTGCATCGCGAATCTTATTCCCGATATCTTCAGTAAGAGGCCTTTTCTCCCCTCTCATCAGGACATGATCACATGCCGGCAAAATATTTTCTCCAGCCCCTTTTGAGAAAGCAGCCGTTTTCCCTTTTACTGCATTCACTGTTGTCATCTTCTTTCTCTCAGCATCGAATGGTATTTCCTGCACCCTTTCTGAAAGAAAATCACCTGCCTTATCTCTTGCAAACTGAAAAAGTGCAACCTCGGTCGGATCACCCTTATAGTGTTCGTCAACCAGTCGTGCGTTGTTGCAGAAATACGCTGTCCTGAGGAGTTCAACTGCATCATCTTTTTGTATGTCTCCGGCCTCGATCAATTCATCGTTCACCCATATCTTTGCGACAGCCATTCTATTCTGTGTCAGGGTGCCGGTTTTATCCGTGCATATTACGGTCACCGCCCCCAGTGTCTCGACTGACGGGAGGTTCTTTATCAATGCCTTTCTTTTTGCCATCCTCTGACTCCCCATGGCAAGAGAAAGTGTCATTGTCGGAAGCAATCCCTCGGGAATAAGCGCTACGGTTATGCCGATCGCAAAGATGAAATTGTCCCAGAAATTCCTTCCGATAAGAAATCCGATGGAAAAAAAGAAGATACCCACCGCTGCGGCTATGGCGGCTACAAGCCTTGTCGCCTTTACGATTTCTTTCTGAAGCGGGCTGAGCCCTGACTCGACAGCGCTCGTAAGATGCGCGATGCGGCCGAACTCTGTGGACATGCCGGTTGCAAATACCACAGCCCTTCCCGATCCGCTCACCACCGTTGTACCGGCAAAGGCGATATTCGGACTCTCGATAGACTCGCCGTGAAACGCTGCGTGATCCCTTAAGAGGGGCTCCGACTCACCGGTAAGCGGGGCATGATTTACTTTCAGTTCATGGGTCTCGATGATCCGTGCATCCGCAGGGATCTTATCTCCTTCGGTGAGCAGCATAATATCGCCGGGAACAATATCCCGTGCAGGGATTTCTTCCTCTTTTCCGTTTCTGAGCACTATGACAGAGAAAGGGAGAAGTTTTTTGAGGGCTGCAAGTGCCTTTTCCGCCCGGTATTCCTGAATAAAGGTGAAGACTGCATTGATGAGTATGACAGCGACAATCGCAATGCCGAGGGTCAGCATCCCCTCGCCGGGGTGGAGAAATTCCGACAGGAAGCTCATGGCTGCAGCTATCCAGAGGAGTATCGCCAGAAAATGTGTGAACTGGACAAGGAATCTCAGGAAGAGAGGTTTTTTCCGCACCTCTTTTATCTCATTGTACCCGTATTCCCTGAGCCGTGTTCGGGCATCTTCAATTGCAAGACCATTCTGAGACGTGAGGAGTGCATGAAAGACCTCTTCTCTCTCAAGATTATGGATCTTCATGAATGCGTGCGTCCCGGCCTGAGGATAATAAGATTGCAGGGGGTCTCCCTGAGCACTTCCTCCACCGGATTGCCGCGCACAATGCTTTTCAGGATGCCCCGTTCACTCGCACCCATCACGATGAGGTCGTTCCTCTTATGCGCCGCTTCTATAGTAATCTCCCGTGAAACAACCCCATACCCTGATTTTTTCTCATAGCTGATTTTATATTTATGGAGGCAATCGGTGAACTGTTCTATGTCCTTCGGGACATGTTCTTTCCTCTCCGACGACTTCAGCCATGTTTCGCCCTGGAAGAAACTGGTTATCGGTTTATGCAGATGAAAGAGTGTCACCGAAGAGTGAAAGGCCTCTGAGAGCTTTGCGACAAAACACGCCCGTTCATCAAGAGAAGTCGACTGTCCCCTCAGCGGGACAAGGATGTTCTTCGGATAGCCTTTTGAAAGCCGGACTACCCGTACGAGCGCGACAGAGCACGGCAGTTTCACAATGAATTCCTTTGAGAGGGTCTTCACGAAATATCTCTTCTCGCCATATTCCCGCCGTGTCGCAGCAAACACGATATCCATCGAATCCCTCCTGACGATATCGGCTATTTTCCCCAGGGGATTCCCGCTCTCTGTGACGCTTTGGACCTCGATATCCTGTTTCTGCGCCTCGATAAAAAGCCTTTCGAGAGCTGCCTGCGCCCGGACAAATGAATCCTGGCCCTTTTTCTCTTCCGCGACAAAAACAAGGGAGAGCTTTGCCCGGGTTGATTGTGCAAGAGCTATAGCATACCGGGCCGCAATCTCCGAATTTGTATATTCATTTATGGCTGCGAGTATTTTTTTGTACATATACCCGAATTATATCCGGTATCACGATGAAGAACAAGCAATGTAAAAGTCTCCTTATATACAATCCGATCAATGATATTGACAGCACTGGTCAGCATTCCTGTCCAACAGGGATATGGCTCGGTTTCTGAAGAGAGATCACGGGTAGTCTCGATGAGGCTGAAGACGAAGCGGAAGCCTCACGTGTGAATTTCGTAAACATTGCAGTCAGATAAAGACCGGGATAAAAACAAAGATAGTTTATCTCTCTTCAGAAACCGAGTCATATCCCTTGACCCCCAGCATACCGAACAGAGAGTAACCAAGAGATCGATTTCTCAACGAAATGTTACAATAACGCATGTTTGATGCCTCATGCAGAAATATCCTCGTAAGAGGGGTAAACTGGATTGGCGACAGCGTCATGACCCTTCCTGCACTCAGGGCATTGAGAAAATCCCTTCCGGAAGCAAGAATCTCCCTTCTCGTAAAACCATGGGTATCTGCGGTGTTCGATCATGATCCGGACATTGATGAGATTCTCTTCT
Source organism: Thermodesulfovibrionales bacterium (assembly GCA_022013235.1). GTDB lineage: Bacteria > Nitrospirota > Thermodesulfovibrionia > Thermodesulfovibrionales > SM23-35 > JAKLQR01. The sequence continues at coordinate 5,821 of JAKLQR010000091.1, forward strand.
ATGAGGATGCCCATACGGGCATGACCGGCAGGATGAAACTTGCATGGATGCTCCATAAAAAAAAATTCTGCAGCGCCCTCCTTTTCCAGAACGCATTCGATGCTGCCCTTATAACATTCCTCGCAGGGATTAAATCCTCTGCCGGATACGACAGGGACGGGAGGGGATTTCTCCTCACCGACAAAGTGCCTGTTCCCGGGGATGACAAGAAAGAACACCAGATCTTCTATTATCTCAATCTTCTCACTCAACTGGGAATCAGCGCTTCCTATTCAGAGCCATACATCCATCTCAGCATTGATAAGAGACTGCGTGCACGGGATATGGTAAAGGGAATGAAGAGACCCCTCCTTGGAATAAACCCCGGTGCGACATATGGTTCCGCAAAGCGGTGGTTTCCGGAAAGGTTTGCCGAGATCGCAAACTGGTTTATCAGCGATACGGGGGGGAGTGTGGTACTCTTTGGAGGGAGCAAGGAAGTCGCTATTGCAGATGAGATTTACAAGCAGGTCATTCCTGATTTCCGGACATCGCAGTCTCTGGTGAGTCTGGCTGGAAAAACTTCGCTCAGGGACCTCATTTCGCTTATTGCCGAATGCGATGTGTTTCTCACCAATGATTCAGGACCGATGCATATCGCATATGCGGTGAAAACTCCTTTGGTCGCACTCTTCGGCTCGACAGACCCGCTCTTAACCGGGCCGCCCCCTGGAGGAGATACAAACAGTCATGTCGTGGTAAAGGCTGAGCTCTCATGCAGTCCCTGTTTTGGGCGCACCTGCAGCAACAATGATATGCAATGCATGTATGCGGTCACCTCTGATGAGGTATACTACGGGATCAAAAAAGTATTGCCACATACTCCTGCGGTCTTTTTCGACAGGGACGGGACACTGAACAGAGACACTGGGTATATCAACCGGCGGGAAGACTTCCATATTTTTCAGGACGTCACACAGATTGGCCGGTTGAAAGAAGCCGGATTCAGGATAATCGGGATATCCAACCAGTCAGGCATTGCACGCGGTCTTGTCAGCGAACAGTTTGCTCAGGAGGTCAACCATATATTTATTGAACAGTACGGCTTCGATGATTTTTATTACTGCCCTCACCATCCGGATGAACACTGCTCCTGCAGGAAACCTGAACCCGGGATGCTTTTCAGAGCGCGGGCAGACCACGGCATCGATCTCAAGCGCTCATTTGTGGTTGGAGATAAAGAGGCTGACATGCTCCTTGCAAAAGCGGTAGGCGCAGGAAGCATACTCGTGCAGACAGGAAAAACCGGTGAATCTCCCAATGCTGATTTCACCGCCGCAAATATTACTGAAGCCATACAATGGATTAGAGAAAAAACAAATACTGCAGGACAGAACACAAATGTTCGCCGTGAAAAATCCGGATAAAATTCTGGTTGTGAAGCCGAGTTCACTCGGAGACATCGTGCACAGCCTCCCTTTTCTCAATGCAATCAGGGAGTGTTTCCCCGAATCGGAGATCCATTGGGTGGTCGCGAAAGGGTTCGAAGGGCTTCTTGAAGGACACCCTATGATCGGGAAACTCTGGATCATCCATAAAGACAACTGGAGGAAAATCAATCAAACCGGGGAAACAGCAAAAGAAATCACCGCGTTATTCAGAAAACTCAGAAAAGAAAACTATGGTCTTGTAGTCGATCTCCAGGGCCTGCTGAGGAGCGGTCTCATAACGGCTGCCACAGGCGCCCCCGCAAGAGTTGGGTTCAGGGAAGCACGGGAGGGGAGCAGACTTTTCTACACGCACAAGATCGAGGGAGGCAGGGATATCCATGCGGTCGACCGGTATCTGAAGATAGCACGTTTTTTAGGCTGTCCAATTGATACCGTTTACTTCCCCTTCCCTCCCTCGGTTGACACATCTGACATTCGCCTCAGGTTCACTCTCCCGGAAAAGTATGCCGTTCTGGTTCCCGGCGCCAGGTGGGAAACCAAGAGATGGGCCCCGGAGAAGTTCGGGAAGCTTGCTTCCCGGCTGCAGTTGAAATCGGTCATTGTCGGGAGCAGAGGCGATCAGGATATCGCAAAAACAATCGTAGAACGATCTCAGGGAAACGCCGTCTCGCTTGTCGGCAAAACAGACCTGAAAGAATTGATAGAAATCATGCGGCATGCGAAATTCGTGGTGAGTAACGACTCCGGTCCAATGCATATAGCCGCTGCCCTCGGCATTCCGGTCTTTGCCCTTTTCGGTCCCACGGAACCGCGCAGAACAGGTCCCTACGGTGATATCCATACGGTAATCAGAGAAGAGATCCGTTGTGCGCCCTGTTTGAAAAGAAAATGCAATGAGCTGAAGTGTATGCGGGGTCTTTCCGTCGAGAGAGTCTCGGATGCAATTACACGGAAGGTTTCTTTATTCTCTCCCGGGCAATAGCAATCTTTCCTGTCCTGATGAACTCCTTGATTCCCGCCGGCTTGAGCAATTCAATAAGGGCGGCAATCTTCTTCTCATCACCGGTCACCTCGATCGTATAGGTCTTTGGCCCTGAATCCACGACCCTGCCCCTGAAGATCTCGGTGAGTCTCAGGACTTCGGCCTTGTCCTCCTGTCTCGGGGCAACCTTGATGAGCACCATCTCACGTTCGACATGATCAAGGTCTATCATATCCACTACTTTTATGACATCGATGAGTTTGTTGAGCTGTTTTAAAATCTGTTCGATGATCTGTTCGTCCCCGCTTGTGACAATAGTCATTACAGATATCTGGGGATCTATGGTCTCACCAACCGAGAGGCTTTCAATATTATAGCCCCTCCCGCTGAAGAGCCCCGAAATTCTCGACAGCACCCCGAATTTGTTTTCGACAAGCAGAGAGATCGTATGACGCATCTATTTCACCGCCTTGAGTTTCTTTTCGGTCTTTTCCTTCTGTTCATCAAACATCATCTGGTCTATCGCCGCCCCGGCAGGGACCATCGGGAAGACCTTTTCTTTCCAGTCCACGACAAAATCCATGAATACCGTCCGCTTTATTTTAAATGCTTCCCGCAATACCGGCTCTACTTCGCTCGGCTTTGTAGCCCTCAATCCAACAGCGCCGTAGGCCTCGGCTATCTTCACGAAGTCAGGCACTGTCTCATCGAGTTTCGTATGGGAATACCGTTCACTGAAAAACAGTTCCTGCCACTGTCTCACCATGCCGAGACATCTGTTATTCAGGATCGCCACTTTTACGGGCAATTTATTGATCACCGCGGTGGCAAGTTCCTGAATATTCATCTGGATGCTCCCGTCACCGGCTATGTCAATCACAAGCTTATCAGGATGGGCCAGCTGTGCGCCGATTGCCGCAGGGAACCCATACCCCATGGTGCCGAGGCCTCCTGAAGTCAGCCACATCCTCGGCTTGTCGAATTTATAGAATTGCGCGGACCACATCTGGTTCTGGCCGACTTCGGTCGAGATGATTGCATCGCCTTTCGTGAGTTCGTATATCTTTTCGACCACGAACTGGGGTTTGATTACTTCCTCGCTGTAGGTATACGTCAGCGGTCTTTCTTTCTTCCAGGCTTGAATCTGCTTCAGCCAGGCATTTCTGACTTCTCCCCACTGTTCCTTGATCTCCTCTTTCAGCACCTTGTTCAACACAGAAAGAATCCTTTTTGCGTCACCGACAATAGGGGTATCGACCCGGACATTTTTCCTTATTGAAGTAGGGTCGATATCGATATGCACAATCTTTGCATGGGGAGCAAAGGCATCGATCTTGCCTGTCACACGATCATCAAAGCGCATGCCGACTGCAATCAGAAGGTCTGATTCCTGGATTGAGCGGTTTGCATAATACGACCCGTGCATTCCCGGCATACCGAGCGCAAGGGGATGCGTCCCCGGAAATCCGCCAAGGCCCATGAGAGTCATAACCACCGGGATATCGGTAATCTCCGCGAGTTCTTTCAGCTCTTTGGAAGCATTCGAGAGGATAACCCCCCCGCCGGCAACGATAACCGGCCTTTTGGATTTGGCAATAAGATGCGCGGCCTGCGTAATCATCCACTTGTTGCCTTCCAGCGTAGGGTTGTAACTCCTGATCTTCACATCCTGCGGCCATACAAACTCCGCTTTCATAGCGGTTACATCTTTTGGAAGATCGATAAGGACAGGACCCGGCCTGCCGGATGTTGCGATATAAAAGGCCTCCTTCACAATACGTGCGAGGTCGTTGACGTCCTTGACGAGGAAGTTATATTTCGTACAGGGTCTCGAAATCCCGACAATATCAGCTTCCTGAAAAGCGTCATTGCCGATCAGCATGGTCGGGACCTGACCGGTAAACACCACAAGAGGAATAGAATCCATCGAAGCGGTAGCAATTCCTGTTACGGTGTTGGTCGCTCCGGGACCAGAGGTGACGAGCACCACGCCGGCCTTCCCTGTCGAACGGGAATAGCCGTCAGCCGCATGTACAGCTCCCTGCTCATGCCGGGTAAGAATCAATTCAATGTCTTTATCATCATAGAGGCGGTCGAATATTCCCAGGACAACACCGCCCGGATACCCGAACATGTGTTTTACCCCTTCTTTTTTCAAACTTTCGATGAGTATCTCTGCGCCATTCATTTTCATACGTCTTTCTTGCTCCCTTTGAGAAAATTATTTAATTTTACCCAAAATTCACTGAATATGTCCATGAAGAAAACTTTTGCTTATCCTTACAGGCCTTCTGTGATAGAATGATAGGTAATATGAATGTATGTTGTCAAAAGTAATCCGGAAATCACCAGGAACAGACATTTTCCGTTTCGCAAACATCAAGAGAAGAGAACAAACCCTTTAAAAAGGAGGTCAACTATTATGGAATTAAAAAATATTCTTGCTCTGACTAACGATGGGGTGCAGGTCAAAGACATTCAGCAGCTCAGAAATGTCATGGACAGTCTTGTCTATGAGGCAGTATTTGCAGAAGACGACAAGAAGACCGCCCTGCTTACCCTTGTAAAAGAAGCGGCAAAGGCTGCCGGAGCGATCCCCGCCTCCATCCAGTCTCTGTATGAAAAGATGGGAAAGAACTATCCCGGATTCACCGTCCCTGCCATCAACATAAGGGGGCTTACCTATGATGTCGCACGGGTAATCTTCCGGAAAGCACTCGACATGAAAGTGGGACCGTTCATTTTCGAGATAGCGCGCTCCGAGATCGGCTATACGAAACAGAGGCCGCTCGAATATGCGGCTGTTGTGCTTGCAGCAGCGGTAAAAGAAGGGTATACAGGCCCTGTATTCATCCAGGGAGACCATTTTCAGCTTGTCAGGAAAAACTATCTGGCTGATGCGAAGCCCGAGACCGATTATGTCAAAGGGCTGATAAAAGAGACGATAGAGGCTGAATTCTATAACATCGATATCGATACTTCGACCATAGTTGATATCGAAAGGGAGACGATCAAGGAACAGCAAAGACGGAATTTTGAAATGACAGCCGAACTCGCTTCACATATTCGCGGGGTTCAGCCTGCCGGAATAGACGTATCCATCGGCGGTGAGATCGGTGAAATAGGCGGGAAAAACAGCATCCCTGATGAACTCAGGGCATATCTTGACGGCTTCAGAGAAGTGTTCAAGGCAGGCAAGGGGCTGAGCAAACTTAGTGTGCAGACAGGGACAAGCCACGGAGGGGTGGTACTGCCCGACGGCAGTCTTGCAAAGGTAAGTATCGATTTCGATACCTTAAGGACCCTGTCGGACCTCGCAAGAAAGGAATACGGCCTTTCAGGATGTGTGCAGCACGGGGCGTCAACCCTCCCTGAGGATGCGTTCCACATGTTCCCGGAAACAGGCACTTCCGAAGTCCATCTCGCCACAGGGTTCCAGAATATCATTTATGACAGCAAAGCGCTTCCCGCTGAATTCAGGGAACAGGTATATGCTTTCATCAAGCAGGAATATGCAAAGGAACAGAAAGAGGGACAGACTGAGGAGCAGTTCATTTACAAAACGAGGAAGAAAGGATTCGGTCCGATCAAAAAACAATGGTGGGACCTCCCCGCAGCGGTAAAAGAACCGATCATGAAAGAGCTTGAGGCAAAATTCGCGCTCCTCTTCGAGAAGCTGAAAGTCGTCAATACACAAGAGATCGTTCAGAGGACAGTGAAGCCGGTAGTTGTGAAGAAGGAGATAAACAGGGAACAGACTGGGCTGTAGGATATACTCGCTCCCTTGACTGTCATTCCGGGCTTGACCCGGAATCCAGTTTTTATCAAATCAAGGTCCCGGGGCCGGATAAAAGTGTATCCAGCGGACTTTGAGGGGCATTTGCCATATTGCGCAGGACATGGGTATAGATCATGGTAGTCTCAACGCTTTTATGGCCGAGCAGGTCCTGAATCTCCCTTATATTGACTCCCTTCATCAGCAGATGCGTGGCGAAGCTGTGGCGGAGGGTATGGACGGTAGCGTGCTTTACAATGCCGGCATCTTTAACTGCTTTCCCTATGGCGCTTTGGATGCCCTTGTCGCTGATATGGTGGCGTCTGACCTTGCCGCTCCGCGGGTCCACAGACAGATTGGCCGACGGAAAAACATATTGCCATTTCCATATCTTTTGCAGCATTCGGATATTTTCTGGCAAGAGCGGTCGGGAGATATACTTCACCATGCCCGGCCGACAAGTCCTTGTCATGCAGGGCCTTTACCTTTTCTATATGGAGCCGGAGAGGCTCTTTGACCGCCTCGGAAAGAATGGTCGATCTGTCCTTGTCTCCTTTGCCGGTCCGCACAACGAGCAGATTGCCCCCGAAGTCGATATCCAGGACCCTCAGACGGGCGAGTTCCATGATGCGCAAGCCTGAACCATATATAAGCTGTGCGATCAACAGCGCAGCGCCTGAAAGGTGCTGGAAGAGCGCTTTTACCTCTTCGACCCACAGCACCACCGGCAGTTTTTTCCCCCGCTTGGCCCACACCATGCCTGAAATGTCGCCGAGCTCCTGTCCCAGCACATCCCGGAAAAGAAACACAAGGGCACAGAGCGCCTGGTTCTGTGTCGAAGATGCAACCCGCTTAGTGATCGCAAGATGGCTCAGGAAATTCTGAACAGCCTCCGGCGTAAGGTCTGCGTCAGGGTCTCCTTTCGTAATCTCACGCATATAGGCAAAGAAACGCTCAATCCAGTCAAGATAGGCAAGTTCAGTGTTGTAGGCAAAGTGTTTGAGTCTGATCAGCCTCTTCATCTCCGCAAGGAGCTTTCGGCTGTCGGAAAGGCGTCCTACCGGCCTCTCTTTTCCGGACAGCGTTTTCAACTCTTCGCCGCCTTTGAAGTGATTAACCCGAAAAGTGCAGTTGACCTAAAATAATATCCCCAA
>JAKLQR010000092.1 GCA_022013235.1 Thermodesulfovibrionales bacterium
AGCTTTCCCCGGATTCTCCCTTTGACTCTTCGCCATTGAACCACCGCGTATTCGGGAGATAGAGAGCGCCGAGCTTCCTTTCCCTTAGTTCCCTGATTGCGAGGTTGACCGAGGTATCGATTCCGGTAATCCCTTTCCCGTTCTCAGCAGGAAATCGCGGGATATGGATCTTTGTGTGAAGTTTCTGCTCAAGGTATTGTACGATCGGTTCCACTGATTCTTCAGGTCTGCAAAGGATGTTCCCTGTCTTCTTGTCCCTGGGTCTTCCGACATGGGTCATCATGACAGGCCTGCCCCCCCGCTCCACGATGTGAAATAGTGTCCCGATTGTTCTGTCGATCCTGAAAGGATCCCGTATCTCTCCTTGCTTGACTACATTGTGGTCGAAACGGACGAGAACGATTTTGCCGTTCAGGTCCGCATCCTCGATCAACGGAAGGCCGTGTTCTCTCAGAGTATTCTTCAATAGTTACCTCCTGAAATGGTTTCGCGCATTGTTTCCCGGGGTTCAGTCAGAGTTTATTGCATCCCGAATCAGTTGTCAAACAGGGTGAAATGCAGGTGAGATCCATCGGTGAAAGGGTGTAAAATATAGCTATGGACAAGAAGACGGCAAACAAGAACCCCTGTCCCGACTGTACCTTTTGCCAGTACTGCTCTAATACACGGTGCAACATGTGCCGTGCTCCCCTTCATAAGAAAAGGGGGAAAGAGAAAAAGCCGAAAATCCATAAGCCGCTCTTTCTTAAATTTTAGCCTGCTGCAAAGGTGCTTCCTCACTCACTCCTTATCTTCTCTTATGCCGCCCACGATCAAATTGTCCGGGATAGGGATACCATCCGCGATAGTAGTTCCGATAAGGATACTCACGATGATACGAGAAGTTCGAATAGTTGAGCGAAAAAAAGAACGGCCAGTAGGGATCGGGAGCGAGAGAATAATACGGGGTAGCGTAGGGATAGACGACGGGATAGGAAGCATCGTACCAGTCCATATACCGTTCTACGGAACGGGTATTCCAGTAATCATAATAAGAGGGCGGATAGCAACCTGCAACGACCAGTATGAAGAATACCATGACCGATATTCTCAGCATCCCCTTTCACTGCTCCTTTCCGTTCTCTTTTTCTATTATAGTGCAGAACGACCTGCATCTGCCAAATAGGGGAGAACGCAACAGTGCAAGAGCTTCACGGGCGACCAACAAAAAGTATCCGCAAGAACACAAGAGGCATTGCCTCTGCAGTTGTCGCCTTTACCATCCGGCATTTCTTGTGGTATTCTTTTCCATACTCAAATATTCTACTCACAGGTATATACCAATGGCCTTTACCGGTGACTTAGAACATCTCCATATAGTCGATATCATTCAGCTGGTCCATACGACCAGAAAATCAGGCGCCTTTGCTGTCAAAGGAGAGAAAGGTGAAAGCCGGATTATTTTCGGCAACGGGTATATTGTCGGTGCAAATCATCTCAGCAACAAGGTGCGTATCGGGACCGTCCTCGTAAAAATAAATGTCATAACCAGGGAAGATCTCGCGCAGGCCCTTGCAATACAGAAGAAAGCCGGGAAGGACCGCAAACCTTTGCTTGCCACCCTGATCGAACTGGGGAAACTGAAACACGAGGATGCATCGAAAGGGCTGAAGAAGCTGATAGAGATGACAATCGTAGAATTGATCGGGTGGACACGCGGAACCTTCACATTCGATACGGAAGCGATTGCTGTTTCTCCCGAATGCAGCTATTCCCCCGATTCAATGGAACAGGAGGTGAGCCTCGATGCCCAGATGGTCTTGATGGACGCGCTCCGTGTTTTTGATGAACGGGAACGCGACCGCGCTGCAGGGAAGCATGTACTGTCCTATGAGGAAGAGTATGCGGACATTATTATACCGGACAAGCCTGCGCCACGCGAGGAAAAGAGCGCATCCCTTAGCGCAGAAGATCTGGGCCTCGCCGATCTCGACCAGCTGGAAAGAAAAACACCCCAGTCCCTGCCTCAAAAAGAAATTTTCAGCCCGATCGAAATGCATCGCCAGAACATCAGCGAGACACTGGTCGATTTTTCATCAGAGGAGCAGGAGACCTTTGTCTCTTTCCTGGAGAAGTCCATAATGAGTGCAGGCGCCAGGACGGAAACGGCAAGGCCTGAGGGCAAGTCCGGCGCGCTTATCCTGTTCAGCAGCGACAAGCTTATAAAACATTCTATTATGACTATCTGCAAAAATGAGGGCATCCTTGTATTTGCTACGGAAGAAAAAGAAGAACTGGATCGTATCATAGCCCAGTGTCTCGGCAAAGAGATCCCCTTTATCCTGGTTTTTGACAGCCCCGAAAAGTCAGGGGGTGGACTTTCCGAGGAAACAATTGTCAGTCTGCGAAGGCATGTGAGAGCACACTATCCCTCCATTCAGAATATTCAACTCGCCTCTCCCCTGGATTACACCTTCACCCTGCAATCTTTTGACGATGGAATGAAGGTGGTTCTTCCCAAGCCTCTCAGAGACGTCAGAAAAGAGATGTTTATTGAAGATACGATAAAATTTCTGGAGACCTTTAAATTGTATGTCAATGAGGCGTTGCGGGAACAGGACGGTCTCTCCGGAACGGCTGCCGGCATGAAGAAATTCAGAGATCGCTTTCTGGCTCTTCGGGAGCTGAACAACCCTCCGGATATTTCCTTTGCCCTCCTTCAGGCTGTCGCTGAAATGTTCAGCCGCTCGATCACCTTCATAGTGCGTTCTCCGGAACTGATAAGTGAAAAAGCCATCGGGGTTTATGCGGACAAAACTACGGAGCCGACTCCGGCCCCAAAACTGAAGGTCCCTCTCACGAACGGCTCGGTTTTCCGTGACGTGATCGAACACGGACAGGTTTTTTTCGGAGACAGTGAAGATGCAGTGTTGAAGGAATATCTCTTTGAAAAGATCGGCCGGCCCCTGAGATCGACTATACTGCTCCTCCCGGTGAAAATTCAGGGGAAGATCATGGCGCTGACATATGGAGATTTCGGCAGGGAAGAACCGTCACCTGTTCAGACTGATGTGCTGGAGATGCTGGCCGGTCAGGCAGGGTTGGTTCTCGAAAATGCGCTCTATCGGAAACATATCAAAAAGGCTTCCCGGAAGTGACGGGGATCTGGTATTCATTGTAACCAGCATGCAAATTAAAAAGGAACAGACTATGGACATTGCCACATTCAAACAAATCCTGGAGATTGCCTTTGAAAAGAGGGTTTCAGACATTCATTTCGAAGTCGACAACCCCCCTCTCTTCAGGGCCCGGGGGCATCTGATCCGCTCCAAACTGAAAGATCTTACGAAAAAAGATACCGAATTCCTTGCGGACACTGTTCTCCAGCAATGCAACCGGAAGCTCCCTGAAGATATCAGGGAATTCGATACGTCTTACACATTGCCGGATGTCGGCCGTTTCCGTGCGAGTATCTTCCGTCAGCGGGGGAATATCGGCATCGTGATGCGGGTAATACCTCACGACATCGGTACGTTCAAGGAACTGCACCTCCCTCCTGCTCTGGGAAAAATCGTGCAGGCGCCGAACGGCCTCATTCTTGTCACCGGCCCGACAGGCAATGGCAAATCTACGACAATGGCGTCGATGATCAGATTCATCAATGAAAATTTCAACTACAATATAATTACTATCGAGGACCCTATCGAATTTATTTTTTCTTCCGATAAAAGCTGCATCATCCAGAGAGAAGTCAGCATCGATACCGAAAGTTTCAGCGGAGCCTTGCGGGCAGCTATGCGTATGGACCCCGATGTCATCATGGTTGGAGAGATGCGCGACCTGGAAACGATCGACGCCTGCATCAAGGCTGCCGAGACGGGACATCTGGTTTTGTCGACCCTCCATACCCATAACGCAGCCGCCACCATTAACAGAATCGTCGGATACTTCCCCTCGCAGGCGCAGGAAATTATCCGGCAAAGACTGGCGGAGATGCTCGTGGCAACAGTTTCGCTGAAACTCGTCACTGATAAAAGCGGTGAATACCTCGTGCCGGTCGTTGAGGTGATGTATTCAACATCGACGATCAAGGCCTGTATCCGGGAAGGCCATCTCGATGAAATTGAACAATACATTGAAAAAGGGCGCGATGAATACGGCATGCAGACTTTTGACCAGCATTTAATTGAACTCTGCAAACGGGACAGAATAACGATGGATGAAGCAAAACGGATTTCCCGCTCTACCGACCTGGAAAGAAAGTTTATGTACTACTAACCCGCGGGCAACAGGATCGCTGCAATTTTAAATAATTCCATTGAGAATATCAGGTTTGTCGGTGGCGATGCCGTCAACGTCTTTGGCCCTGTAAGTCCTCGCTTCATTTTCGGTGTTGATCGTCCAGACAATTACCTTCAGCCCTTTTTTATGGGCTTTTCTCACATTTGTCCTGTGCACGAATCTGTACAGAGGGACAATATACTGGGCATCTAGCCTGAGTGCTGCGTCCAAAGGTTTTTTTAATTTTGTATAAATGAGGCCGGTTTCGATTGTCCTGTCTAGGTCCCTTGCCAGGGCAAGCGATTCTTCGTGAAAGGAAATAATGATCACCCGGTCTGTCAAATTCATTTTCCTGACTGTCCCGACGACCTTGTCTTCATACCCGACCTCTTTTAATTCCACCAGTATTTTTTCGACCTTGCTCCCGATATACTGCAAGGCTTCATCGAGGGTGGCAATCCTGCCGCCGGTCAGCTCCTTCAATTCCTTCAGGGTTGCCCCGTTCACGGGCACATCGCGGCCGAAGACCCTTTTCAGATTGTCATCATGGATGAGAATCAGTTCACCGTCTCCGGAGGTTCGCACATCGAGCTCGACTGCATTCGCCCCAAGTTCGATTGCTTTTCTGAAACTATCGAGAGTGTTCTCGGTTTCGTAGGCTTTGGCCCCGCGGTGGCCTACTTTAAGGAATGTCGGCATAAAGACCACACAAAAAAGAATGAGAAAGGAAGACTATTTCCTGAAGAGTGATTGCGCATGATTAGAAATAATCCTCCCAATGGAAGATCAGCGGTTCAACCTTATCTTTCAATAATTTCCCCGTGGTGACTTCCCCGATGAAAAGGGTGTGGTCGCCGGCGGAAAAGGTATCCACTACTTTGCATTCCAGATATGCCGAGGAACCTTCGAGTACCGGTGAGCCGTGAGGAGCATCGGAATAGGATATCCCCTGGAATTTGTCGACTTTTCTGCCGCTCTTGAACCCGAAAACCGCAGCGTAGTTCTCCCCGTCTTCATCGATCGTATTGATTGCAAAATAACCGGATTCTTTTATCAGATTGTGGGTATACCGTGCAGGGGCGATTGAGACCATGAGCAGAAGAGGCTTCATGGATACCTGGGAAACCCATGCAGCTGTCATGCCGTTTATCTTCTCCTTTGTCCTCACCGTAACGATATAGACTCCGTGTGATATTGCTTTTGATACAATTTCCTGCATATCTTCCCTCCTTGTCAGTAAAGATAGTCGCCTAAAGAAAGTATAGGAGAAAGGAGGACCAGGGTCAAGGCGCTTCACAATCAAGCTGTTTTCTGGGTGAAGAATTGACTCTTGATCCGGGTGGACAAACCGTGCCGGACTTTCTTTTGAACACTCCATTCAGGCCTTCCTTCAACTTTATGAATCGACTTTGTCTGGATATTTAGCATATAGTATAAGGAGTGAGATTTGAAGAACTACGTATTCCGGAGAAGGTGCTTGAGGGAATCAGGGCAGCAGGGTTTACCGAATGTACACCGGTCCAGGAACTGACACTGCCGGTTGCACTGAGCGGCAAAGACATCGCGGCCCAGGCCCAGACAGGCACCGGAAAGACCGCAAACTTTCTGATCGCGATTTTTTCGCGTATGCTCCAGATGCCTTCCCCGGGACAGGGATCTTCTCCCCGTGCGCTCATCATTGCCCCGACGCGTGAACTGGTCATCCAGATACATGCCGAGGCGAAACTGCTGAGTGGTTCTTCAGGCTTCAGGATTGTCCCTGTGTTTGGCGGGATCGACTATCAGAAGCAGCGCGATGACTTAGCCAGAGGCGTTGATATGGTCATAGGAACGCCCGGAAGGCTTATTGATTATCTCAAACAGAGGGTCTACAACCTGAAGAAGACTCAGTTCCTCGTGATCGATGAGGCAGACCGCCTGTTCGATATGGGCTTCATCAGCGACGTCAGGTTCCTGCTCAGGCGGATGTCTCCTTACAACAGGCGGCAGTCCATGCTTTTTTCCGCCACATTGTCCCACCGTGTTCTCGAACTATGCTATGAATACATGAACATGCCGGAGCGGTTTAGTGTGACGCCGGAAAAATTAACCGTGGAACAGGTCGAGCAGGAGATTTATCATGTCGGCATGGCAGAAAAGGTCGGCCTTCTCCTCGGAATCATTAAAAATGAACCGGAGGGCCGGTATCTTATCTTCTGCAACACCAAAGCCGCAGCGGAACGGCTTGAAGTTCTCCTGAACGCAAATGGTTTTGCTACCTCAGCCATCACCGGAGATCTCCCCCAGAACAAGCGGATTCAGGTGCTCACCCGGTTCAGGGACGGCACGTTATCAATCCTGGTGGCTACGGATGTGGCAAGCAGGGGGCTCCATATCGAAGGAGTGACGCACGTTATCAATTATGATCTGCCCCAGGATTCGGAGGACTATGTGCACCGTATAGGCAGGACAGCCCGTGCAGGAGCGCGCGGCAGGGCGATCAGCCTCGCGTGTGAGGAATACGTCCGTTCCCTCCCGGACATAGAGGAGTATATCAGACAGAAGATACCGATAACGCCGATGACTGATGCGATGGTAGTCACAGACTATCGCAGGAGGTCAAGACCTGCCGCGAGAAGTACCGTTGCGCGGCAGCAGGGAAGGCCGTCCAGGGCAACAGGCCGAAAAGAAAAACCTGCACGAACCGGCGGTAAATCACGCGGCTCCGGGCCTGCAGGCCGGCGTCGTACCGAAAGCAGGAGAGATCCTAAAAAAAATCCGCAGCGCTAAGAATTCAAATATTTTTCAGGCATGCGCCTTCACCGGCATAAGTACAAATCAGGGGAGGCTATGAATAATCAGTATCTGCCGGCAGTTGATTCTCATTAAAAACGAACACTTTTTTTACCAAAAATTGACCCCTTTAGTGTATGTGATGTCCTTCCTGAAAGTCAGCACGCTTAAGACTACTATTAAAAGTGTGTCTTTCTTATGCTAATTGCTATCTATGCTGAATTTATAGGCGTGCTGATTGAAAACCAGGGCTCATTCTGTAAAAGCACGAAGCAATTTTGATATAATGTTTTAAAGGTTGAATGAAAATAGAACTAACCTGTACATTTTATGGCTAAAGCGCAATCAAAAACTATACATATCGGAAATATTGGCGAACATATAATAGGCTCTCTGCTTTCGCCATATTGTATTGTGAGGAATGTTTCACGGGGACGAGATACGGGGATTGACTTGTACTGCGAGATATTAAAGGAAAATAGTTTAGAGCTCTCGTTACATTTCTTCTGCCAAGTGAAAACAACAAAAAATACTTTGGACACGTCAGGTATTAATCAATATTTTGATTATTAGTGATCTTTCAAAATTATATAAAGACAAAATCAAAACTCAATTAGTTGTGCAAGGTGGCTACTAAATAAAAGGCTATTCAATGAATATAATTATACCCTCTATACCCAGCTGCTATATCTTGTTCGAGGTTGACAAGTCGTTAAGCACAGCATTCAAGGGAGGAACTTGATATGCCGAAGTTCAAAGACCACTTTAATCACTCACAACAACGCCATCCGGATATTCCGGAGCAAAGACATAAGGCAGTACACCAATGGATGGATAACCCAGCTAACTGGCTCGTCAATAAACTCTATGAAAGTGGTTTTATAAGGCGGCGTGGTAGAAGCGGACATGACCATCGTGACATCCGACATGATCCAGAGAAGGTCGCAAACGCTCTAGGCGGAGGAATCCCCGAGGTGAGAGAACAAGTGCGTTCCATAGCAAAGTGCCATGCCGAATTAGATGGCAAGTTGAGACCGAGTATTCGCCATAAAATCACCGAGGCTAATCATTTTGCGAAGAGTAAGAATTTTAAAGATGATCAATTGATCAAGGTGATTACCTCCGTAATGAAGGCATTTAGGCGTAAAAAGATATAGTTTTAATGGTACGGGCAGCGCCTGAGTCACTGAAGACCAACGAGATTCAACAATACCGCCTGTTTAATGCGTTAATGCTGATTTATAATCATAAAACTTGCTAATCTTAGGGCATAGTTGATATTATTTTAAACAAGGGGATAACTATGAAAAAGGTTTTGGTAGCTTTATTCATATTATTGTCTTTTTCTTTGGGTTTTGCCGATAAACAGGGGATAAAAGAGCCAGGAGTTTACACTGATGGGGATCTGAATCAGTATAGGTCACATCAAGCCTCCTCCAGTAAGGATGAGACATCTTCCTCTTCAACTAAGGGTGAACATCCTTGTAAGGGATGGAGTGATAAATTTAATGAATGTGATAAAGAACCAGACTTTGATCGGCGTAAAGATTGTCACGATTATTACGATAAAAAATTTTGGGAATGTTCTGATGATTACAAATATGGACCGCCTGTCCGCGTAAGGATTGTTCCTCATTGAGAAGGTTTGTAAATAGCAAGACGCTTTTTACTAAAGAACTACTATTTAAAAGGTTAATCAGCAACAATTGGGAATGAGAGTCAAGAGAGTTAAGGGGCAGCGCTAAATAGTTCTGTAAATCTTTACTTCTTTCAACTCGTCAAAACGGTTTGCTTGTACCCATATAGAGGGCACCCATATAGAGGGCACCTGTCAAGAGAAAAAACGATCCTATACCAAGAAAGTTGTTCTTGTCTTCATAGCTTCAAGTTATCATTGTCTATTACCATTACCGTTTTTTCTTTACTATAGTGCGTCAGTCTTCACTGCGCCACGCACCCATCAGGATTAAGGTTATGCCCTAAAACTATACTGCAAGGCAAACCCTTTCCGCTTAAAATGCGGACCAGAAAACCTTCGGTTCCGGGTCGGGTCCATTTGTTATATATCAGATCGTGTGGTTGTTAGCCAACCCACCAGTGGCTCCCGACACGGACAGTAAAGACACCGATAACTTTTATGTTACTGGAAGAGACGGTTTGCCACTCAGGTGCTTGGTTTTTTCCAACAAACAAACAGGTTCACCGTCTCCTCCAGATCGTTATGCAAAGGCTTTGTCCGGCCTGAATACCACTCCATTCTTCATGATGTAATACGCCGCTCTGGACAGCTTGTGAGCAAGCGCGTTATGTGCTATTGGAGCGTTCGTCTTCTGCAGCTTGCGTTGGTAATATTTTCGAGATTCAGAATCGGAGAACCGTGCATGGTCAGAGGCCTCTGAGAATGCCCATGCCAGATACTTGTTACCGTTTTTCCTGTTACCCGTACCCTTCTTCTTGTCATTACTAAACCTCCCGCTGGGAACCTTCCTGCAATACGACACGTAGTTGCCCGCTTTCTGGAATCGATTAATCGAACCGGTTTCCAATTGGATCGTGAATGCGAGAATTTTCCCAACTCCCGGGATACTCAAGAGACGGTTATAGGGATTGCTTAAGTGTATCCTTCCATCAATGGTTGCCTCTATAGTTTTGATCTGCCTGGTCATGAAGTCTATGGCCTCCTTGCTCACTTTACCAGCCAGTGCAAGATCCTCATTCCCCTGAAACAGAGGACTTACTCTGTCCGTCGTCAGAATCTTTACATCGTTTGACTTAAGCCTACCGCCTAGGTTCCGTGCGATAATGTTCTGAAGACTGACGATGAGCGATGTCCGCAATCTTACTAAATGTCCCCTCTTCCTCAATAAGTCCCGTATCGGCCGATCTTCCTTCGGATAAATATATCCCTCTGGCAGTATCCCCAGTCGTAACATCTCAACAAGCCAGAATGCGTCATTCTTGTCATCAGAGTATTTCAGTCCAGAGTATTGTTGTGTCTTCATTACATTAGCCAGATGTACTTGGTATCCCTCTTCCTTAAGAAGATCAACCAAAAAGTACCAGTTATACGTTGACTCCACAACAATCCCTTCAATGTCAGCTTTGAATGGCTTAAGTGTTTCCTTGATCGTTGCCGGATCATTGGGAAGTTTCTTCTTAAATATCCTCTTGCCTTTCTCATCGCTGATACCCAAATACGAGTTACTTGAATGCAAATCAAAAGCTGCATATAATCTCATACGGCACCTCCTAAAGGTTAAGATTGGTTTCTTTCCTTGAGCATACCGCAAAATCGATATGCTCAGGAGGTGCCCTCTATATGATTATCAGGTG
>JAKLQR010000093.1 GCA_022013235.1 Thermodesulfovibrionales bacterium
CGACGGAACACATATCACGGAGACATTGAAAAGGCTGTCACCCGAGAAGACGCTTTTCCTGATTGCCTCGAAAACCTTTACTACCCAGGAAACCATGAGAAACGCACATACTGCAAGGCAATGGTTTCTTGACACCGCACAGGACGAAGCATTCATAAAAAATCATTTTGTGGCAATTTCCACGAATACCGATGAAGTTGCGAATTTCGGAATAAATCCCTCTCACATGTTCAGGTTCTGGGACTGGGTAGGCGGCAGATATTCTCTCTGGTCAGCGGTCGGCCTCTCGATTGCCTGTTCTCTCGGATTTGGGAACTTTCTTGCACTCCTCGAAGGGGCGCATGCCATGGACACTTACTTTAAGGCAACGCCGTTCGAGAAGAATATTCCTGTTATCCTTGCGCTGATCGGCGTCTGGTACGGCAGTTTCTTTGGGGCTGAGTCTGAGGCCATCCTCCCCTATGACCAGTATATGCACAAGTTCCCTGCGTATTTTCAGCAGGGCAACATGGAGAGCAACGGAAAGTCCATAGACAGAGCAGGAAAAAAAGTCGCCTATCAGACCGGTCCGATTATATGGGGTCAGCCCGGAACAAACGGCCAGCATGCCTTCTACCAGCTTATCCATCAGGGCACAAAACTGATCCCCTGTGACTTCATCGCGCCGGCTCTCAGCCATAACCCTGTCGCGGATCATCACAGAATACTTCTTTCAAACTTCTTTGCGCAGACAGAAGCGCTTATGAAAGGCAAAACAGAACAAGAGGTTCTCGCTGAGCTCAAATCATCGGGGATGAGCGACGAACAAATAGAATTTCTTGCTCCGTTCAAGGTATTTCACGGAAATATACCAACCAATTCAATACTTTTCAGAAAACTTACGCCGAGGACACTGGGAAGCCTCATTGCCCTCTATGAACATAAGATCTTTGTACAGGGTATTCTATGGAACATCTACAGCTTCGACCAGTGGGGAGTTGAACTCGGCAAGCAGCTCGCAAATAATATTCTGCCTGAACTGAGTGAGGGAAACATCATGTCCGCGCATGATTCGTCGACAAACGGACTGATAAACAGGTATAAGGAATTACGCTCGGCAAAGAAGGATTCATAAACGCAAAATTATTTTCAGCATAGCAGGAGGATATCCATGAAACTCCCGGCAAATAAAACAAAGATCGTATGCACCATAGGTCCTGCATCCCGGTCACGCGAGGTTATAGAAAAAATGCTGCTTGCCGGCATGAATGTGGCCCGGCTCAATTTTTCGTATGGTGACTTTTCAGGGCACAGCAGCGTAATACAAGACCTCCGTGACGTTGCACGAGTGGTCGGCAGGCGGATTACGATTATGGCAGACCTTCCGGGACCAAAGATGAGGATCGGACAGCTCTCACACGAGCCCGTGTATCTGAAACCCGGTGATTCTCTGATTTTAACCACAGACGACATTACCGGAGATGCAAACAGGGTTTCAGTCAGCTTTGACGGACTCCCAAAGGCGGTAAAACCGGGAGACACCCTTTTCCTCAACGACGGGGTTATCAATCTTGAGGTCATTCGCGTCAAGGACAACGAAGTTCATTGCCGGGTTCTTGTAGGGGGCGAACTCAGATCGAGGAAGGGGCTTAACCTCCCAGGGATCGACCTGGGGATAAGCGCGTTTACCGGGCATGATTACGAGTGCATGAAATTCGCTCTTGAACATGGGGTGGATGCTGTGAGCCAGTCATTTGTCGAGAATGCCGGGGATATACAAGCCGTAAGGGACGCTGCCGCTTCCTTAGGGCATCAGCCATTCATCATAGCAAAGATAGAACGGGCGAGGGCGCTCGATCATATCGATGAGGTAATCGATGCGGCAGACGGTATCATGATAGCCCGGGGTGACCTCGGTGTCGAAATTCCCATCGAGCGGATCGCAGTGGTTCAGAAACAGCTTATGCGCAAGGCAAATATGCGGGCCAAACCTGTAATAACTGCAACGCAGATGCTTGAGTCGATGATCTCTAATCGTCGTCCGACACGCGCAGAGTCTACTGATGTGGCAAATGCGATCCTTGACGGGACCGATTGTGTCATGCTGTCAGGAGAGTCAGCCATGGGCAGCTTTCCGGTTGAGTCGGTAGAGATGCTCTCGATGATTGCCGCAGCAATCGAACCGGACCGTGGAACAATAAGCGCAAAAGAGATGTTCCAGGGGTTTAACCTCAAAGAGAAGGTACCACCGGCAAGGCTCGTTGATCTAAGCGTAGAAACAGTCCTTGAATATGCATTACCGGCAGCGGTTTTTGTTCCGACCCGCAGTGGGTTTACCGCAAGAAGTATCGCACGTTTCAGGCTTCCGGTATGGATTATCGCCATAAGTTCGCAGGATGCCACCTGTCAAAGGTTGCAGTTCTCCTCAGGAGTATACCCTGTGCTTGAGGAAGAACATCCCGAGAACTGGAAACCCTATGTGAGAGCGTGGCTGAAACAGTACGATATCCCAGGTGATTTCGCCGTTCTCACTGAAGGGCCCTCATCGAAACATCCTGACGCGAACCACCGGATGGAGATCCTCGACATCAAGTCTTCTTAATACGTATTACTAAGACGGTCATTAGTAAGGCGACGTTCTTATCGCTCTTTGTCATTGCGGCTTGTCCGCAATCCTTCCGGGTTTTCAGAAAGATTCCCGACAAGCGGGAATGACATCGATGTAGCTTTACTTATAGCCGTCTTA
>JAKLQR010000094.1 GCA_022013235.1 Thermodesulfovibrionales bacterium
ATGAAATAGTAAAGCTGCGCGAGTTAGTCCCAGGGTTTATGGGAATTCCCGAGCCGATGGTGACAGAGGGAAGGATGAGGAGCATTGATATGGCGGACCTTGTCATTCTTCCCGGAGTTGCATTTGATCCCGGCGGCAACAGGCTTGGATACGGAGCAGGGTATTATGATATACTTCTGAGTGAACGCACAAAAATGATGCCGCTCGTTGCCCTTGCATATGAAGAACAGATTGTTGATGTTATCCCTTCAGAAAAGCACGATGTCAGGATCGATATGATCATCACCGATCAACGCCTTATCCTGGCATGAATTAACCCGGCTTGGGGGAACCATTCATGGTTGCAATGAACAAAAGAATATTTCTAGAAACTGCAGTAAAAGCTGCCCGGCGGGCGGGAAGGTATCTTCTTGATAATCTTGGTGCGATTTCCCGCAGGGATATCGACATGAAGCAGTCTTCTGATTTCGTTACCCGTGTAGACAGGGAATCAGAAGAGATCATCCTGAATTCCATAAGAAAAGCGTTTGCTGACCACGCATTCCTGACGGAAGAGTCTGTTCAGGACAGAGAGAACGACAATTTCCGATGGATTATCGACCCTCTTGACGGGACAACAAACTATATTCATCAGTATCCGGTATTCGCTCTGTCAATTGCCCTCGAATACAGGAGAGAGATTATCCTCGGCGTTATTTATGAACCGCTCAGGAACGGCATGTTTACCGCAGAGAAGGGGAAAGGCGCATTCTATAATAAGAAAAGGATCAGAGTCTCGGAAATTCGTTCTTTCGAGGATTGTCTCGTAACAACGGGGTTCCCGTTCAGGAGAAAGGAGATGACCGATCAGTACCTGAAGCTCTTTAAAAATATTTTTTTCAAGTGCAGTGATTTGAGGAGGGCGGGTTCTGCGGCGCTCGACCTTGCCTACCTTGCTTGCGGCAGGTGCGATGCATTTTTCGAAATCGGCCTGAGTCCGTGGGACATCGCTGCGGGAGCAATACTGATCAAAGAAGCTGGAGGAGTTGTCACTGATTTCGGCGGTGGTCAGAAATACCTGACATCTGGCAATATTGTGGCAGGGAATCCGGTAATACAAGAAAAATTATTGCGGGAAGTCAAAAAGGTTTTCAGGGGAATTCTTACAATATAGTGTTGAAGCCAGTCTTTTCAAGAGATACTGGATCCCCCGGTCAAGCCGGAGGATGACAAACCGTGAGGTTATGGACAGACTTTCAATAGAGATGAATGCTTGACATTACAGAAGTGATACTGTTTCCAGCTTGCAAGCTTGACAGCCGGCCAGCTTGTGGGCAAAAGGTATTTTTTGACAGAAAATTAGCTTGGTGCTAAAATATGGCCGAAATGAAGAGGGAGCGGGAATGGATCTGAAAAAAATTGAAAAGGGCGTCAGAATGATCCTCGAAGGTATCGGTGAAGACCTCGATAGGGCAGGGATACGGGAAACACCTGAACGCGTCGCGCGGATGTGCCAGGAGATATTTTCGGGACTTGAGACCCCCACTGAAGAGGTCCTGAAACATATTGAAGGTGAGAGCCATGATGAGATGGTAATACTCAAGGATATCCCGTTTTTCTCTATGTGTGAACATCATATGCTCCCTTTCATGGGCAAAGCACATGTTGCATATATCCCTTCGGGCGGAAAGATCGTCGGACTCGGCGAACTTGCCAAGGCGGTAGAAATACTCACCAAGCGGCTTCAGGTTCAGGAAAGGCTTACCACGCAGCTTGCAGACCTGATTATGGAGAGGCTGAAACCGAAAGGCGCGATGGTTATTGTTGATGCAGAGCATTTATGCATCAGTATGAGGGGATTGAAGAAGACAGGCACACGGACAATCACTTCGGCGGTGAGGGGGATATTCAGAACGAAACAGTCGACAAGGGAGGAATTACTCGAATTACTGAAGCGAAGAGAATAGATCAGGCTCTACTGAATAAACCTCCCCAATGCTATTCATAAAACACTTTCAAACAAACGGAGGAGAGATGTCAGCGCAATTAATCGATGGAAAGAAGGTATCGGCAGATATCAGGGAATCGCTGAAGCAGGAGATAGCTGATTTAAAGGGGAAAGGGATTGATCCCTGCCTTGCAGTCGTCCTTGTAGGTGAAAATCCTGCGTCAAAGAAATATGTCGCTTCAAAGGAAAAGACCTGTGCTGAACTCGGCATTGTGAGTATTGCCCATAAAATACCCGAGACCATTTCACAGGCAGATCTCAATAAGCTGATAGACGATTTAAACAGCGACAAAAAGGTGCATGGCATTCTTGTTCAACTTCCTCTTCCGAAAGGTCTCGATGAAAAAGAGGTGATGTATCGGATAGCGCCCGACAAGGACGTAGACGGGTTTGGTCTCCAATCCCTTGGCAAATTGCTGCTCGATGAACCTGGCTTTGTGGCCTGCACTCCTCATGGGGTGATGAAAATGCTCGAAGCCTACGGGATAGACCCGTCTGGAAAGCATGCAGTTGTTATCGGCAGAAGCGTTATTGTAGGGAAACCGCTTGCACTCCTTCTCCTGAGAAAAAATGCAACTGTCACGATTTGCCATAGCAGAACACAGAATCTGAAAGAGGAATGCCTGAAAGCCGATATTCTCTGTGTTGCGATCGGGAAAGCAAAGTTCGTGAAAGGTGACTGGATAAAAAAGGGAGCTACTGTTGTAGATGTAGGCATTAACGTAGGGGAAGACGGCAAGCTGGTCGGTGATGTTGATTTTCAGGCTGTTCAGGAGCATGCGAGCTGGATTACTCCTGTGCCGGGGGGCGTCGGACCGATGACCATAGCGATGCTGATGTACAACACCGTACAGGCCGCAAAAAAGACAGCCTGATTCCGGTCATGAGAAAACACGGCTACCCTTTTGGGAAAACAATAATTTATTGTTAACATAAGGATAAAAAAAGGATTTTGACCATGACGACAGCAGCTATACCTCCCTGCCAGGCGGCCTGTCCGATTCGCACCGATGTCCGGGGGTATGTATCTGCAATAGCCCGGGGAAATACAGAAGAGGCACTGCAGATCATCAGAAAGGTAAATCCACTCCCTTCAGTATGCGGAAGGATCTGCACACGACCGTGCGAGGACAACTGCAGGCGCGGCCAGATAGATGAAGCCGTATCGATCAGGTCGTTAAAGCGGTTTGCTGCAGACAGGTCCGGACAGAATAGCCGGATAAAAACCCCTGAACATTCCCGCAGCGAAAAGATAGCGATAATCGGGAGCGGGCCATCGGGTCTCACCGCTGCTCATGATCTTACCCTTATGGGATATCAGATCACCATCTTTGAGGCACAAAAAGTGCTTGGGGGATTATTGAGCGAGGGTATCCCGGAGTACAGGCTTCCAAGAGAAATGGTAAGGAAAGATATCGAAAAAATATTGTCTCTCGGCATAGAAGCCAGAACGGGTGTGTCGCTCGGGAAGGATTTCTCTCTCGAAGATCTTCTCCGGGAATATAATGCGGTCTTTCTGGCAATTGGCAGTCAGAAAAGCCTGGTTCCGAAATGTCATGGGTATACC
>JAKLQR010000011.1 GCA_022013235.1 Thermodesulfovibrionales bacterium
ACCTAAGGGAAAGACGCCGGTAATGAGATTGAACGCTAATAGGAAGAGCATCAGCATGATTTCATCAATCACCAATCAGGGGAAAGTCCGTTTTATGGTGTATAAGGATGCTATGAATGCTGATCTGTTTATCAAGTTCATGAGGCGGTTGATAAAGGATGCTGGCAGGAAAGTGTTTTTGATTGTCGATAATCTCAAAACACATCATAGTAAGCCTGTGAAGGAATGGTTACAGGCGCACCGGGAAGACATCGAAGTG
Organism: Thermodesulfovibrionales bacterium; assembly: GCA_022013235.1. GTDB lineage: Bacteria > Nitrospirota > Thermodesulfovibrionia > Thermodesulfovibrionales > SM23-35 > JAKLQR01. Next base: position 260 of record JAKLQR010000011.1, read on the forward strand.
TTCTATCTGCCTTCGTATTCTCCGGAATTGAACCCCGATGAATATCTCAACTGTGATTTGAAAGCGTCTGTCCATTCAGGGATTCCAGCCCGTAATGCGAGGGAGTGAAAAACGAAGGTTGTCTCGCATATGCGGAAGCTACAAAAATTGCCGGAACGGATCAAAAAATACTTCAAGCACCCGAGGATAAAATATGCAGCCTAAATTGTTCTATTCAATTGCCGGGTTAATAATATCCTTCATGACCGATTGTTTTTCTTCCGAAGTATCCGCAGGAAAGATAAAGGGAAAGATAAAGGGGACAGGCTAGAATGACGCTAATTTAAGGGCTTATTCCAAGCCAGGCATAACCAGAGCCTCATGCTTGTCATTCCACGGCTTGACCGGGGAATCCAGTCTTGAAGCCCGTGGATGCCCCGATCAAGTCGGAGTATGACGGTTGATTGTCGAAGCATTAACCAATATTTTCAGATACTTTCTTTTTGCAAATGGCCTTAAGTTAGTGCCATTCGGGACAGGCTACTTTTTCGAGAATTATTGAGTGAGTGATGCCGAGGATAGCAAGAAGATTAGTAGCTAATATCATTGACATGGTTGGAGGGATATCATTATGAAGAAGGCAATATTATTTTTGTGCTTATTTCATTTCCTGATTATTTCATCTGTCTTTGCCCAAACCCAAGAAATCACTAACGGCCTCAATTATCTTACCTCTACCCAAAACTCCGACGGCTCATGGGGAAATGAATCAACACCCACAGAAATATTGCCTTCAACCTATCAGCAATAGAGACATTGCAAGTCTTGGATCAAGCAGGGACATATAACTATACAAATGCCGTTTCATGGCTTCAATCGCAGGGAATAGACACTACCGATTATCTTTCAGAGAGGGTTCATGCTCTGGCGGTCGCAGGAACAGATTTAGATTTACTTCTTTCATACCTTCTTACGGAAACAGACTTGGAACAGAATATCCATGATATCTTGAAGGTAATAGAGTCCTTTTCGTAACCAGCGTGGATACTTCTGACATCCGTTTGGCGCTGGATACACTCCTTGAGGTCTGGAAAGGGAGGTGGTATAAAAGAACCGTTCTGAACTGATCACCAATAAAGCTAAAAAGATACCGTTTCCGGTTCAAAGCAGATAAGAATTCTTGGCAGACCAAGCTGAGTATTGTTCGGTCTAATACCCTCCAGGGGATCCCGCAGGCCTTTGGGATAAATATGTAAAAATACTGCCTGCGTCATTTTCAAAATCATTTCTACGAATAATTTATTATTCCTTCATCTTCCTTCTTGAGGTACTGCAATGAACATGCTACCATAATGGCAGAACGTTGCATTTGAAGAATAGATTATCCGGCTTTTTGAGAAGTGTTATTCAACCTGCAGGAGGGAGAACTATATGGAGGCTATAATTGTCTTTATCACCGTATCAAATGAGGACGAAGGGGCGAACATAGCAAAAGCATTGGTCGAGGAGCGGCTTGCAGGCTGTGTGAATATTGTGAAAGATATCCGTTCCATTTATATGTGGGAAGGAAAAACCGAAGATGAGAACGAGGTCCTCATGATTGCAAAGACCCGGAAATCACTGTTTACAAAACTCTCACAAAGGGTCAAAGTACTCCATAGCTATACGGTCCCGGAGATAATCGCCATGCCGGTTGTTGAAGGATATGAAGACTACCTCAGATGGCTGAAAGCCGTCACCGGTTAGAAACCTTGTTATGAAAGTCGGTTTTTATCAATACAATCCGGTTTTTGGAAAGAAGGAAGAGAATGTCAGAAGGGTTCTCTCGGCAATCAGGGAGACCGATGCAGACCTCCTTGTCCTTCCAGAATTTTTTGCGACAGGATACCAGTTCGTCTCCCGGGAAGAAGTCACCGGGCTTTCAGAAAAAATACCTGAAGGACACACAACGCAGGCATTATCTGCGTTATCCAAAAAGAAGAACCTCCATATTGTTGCCGGACTCCCGGAAAAAGCCGGCGAACTATTTTACAATAGCGCTATCCTGACCGGGCCCGACGGTTTCATCGGCGTCTACAGAAAAACCCATCTGTTCTTTGAAGAGAAGCTCTTTTTCAGTCCGGGCGACACCGGTTTTCAGGTCTGGGATACCTCTATCGGCCATATTGGAATCATGATCTGCTTCGACTGGTATTTCCCTGAATCCATGAGAACCCTTGCCCTGATGGGAGCAGACATCGTGGCACACCCTTCGAACCTCGTGCTTCCCCACTGTCCCAACTCAATGCCGGTACGGTGCCGTGAAAACAGGGTGTATGCGGTCACCGCGAACCGCATCGGCGAAGAAGCGCGCAAGGAGGGGACGCCTCTCAGGTTCATAGGGCTAAGCCAGATCACCGCACCTGACGGCAGTATCCTCGTCCAGGCTTTAGAGGATGACGAGGCGCTCCTGACCCTGGATATCGATCCTGCACTGGCTCGCAACAAAGCGGTTACTTCACTGAATAATCTCTTCGAAGATAGAAGGCCGGAAATGTACCGGACAATTTCGAAAACCCGACTTCAGAATTCCGGATCCCCTGAAGAAAGCGGATAGCGTTTTAAAGCAAAAATAAAAGAAACTTCGGGTGCGTTCGGGATGATGCAGCTCATCCCCTCACTTCTAATCCGGACTTGAAAAGTCCTTCCCTGATCTCACGGGACCATCGGACCACTGCTGACCGGCCGGAAAAAGGGATGTCACTTTTTATGACAATCTCCTGGCCCTCCTCAAGGAGACAGTCCGTGCGGAGACCGAGCCCGGAACTGCTGATATCACTGGAGAGGGCTATCAAAAAATCGCCATGCGTTCGGGGCTTGAGCGTGTAAGCGACCGGACGGGCAAAATCATACCGCAAATGTCTTCTCTACTCAAAATTCATGATATCC
>JAKLQR010000095.1 GCA_022013235.1 Thermodesulfovibrionales bacterium
CATCCCTTTGTAACACGAAGCTATCTGGGCTTTTATATCATGCATCCTCTCCTCTATATTTCTCGCCGGATACCGGTGATTCGTGAGGACTTTCCTGAGAGCACCCTCTCTAAATATACCTCCCCGTACCAGGATGAGGTTATCAAGGAGCACGCCCTCTTCATCGATATGCGAGGATTCGGCAGGCATGGAACCAGGAGTGATGCCTCCGATATCGGCATGATGCCCGCGGCTGGCGGTAAAAAAAATAACTTCACCTTGTTCTGAGAATACCGGACAGACGACGGTAATATCCGGAAGATGCGAACCTCCCCGGTAAGGATTATTGGCAATATAGATATCGCCTTTTTCCATAGTCCCATGATAATCCTGAACAAGAGACTGCACCGTATCAGACATGGCGCCGAGATGCACAGGGATATGGGGTGCATTTGCAACGAGATTGCCTGTTCTGTCAAACACCGCACAGGAGAAATCCAGGCGCTCTTTCATGTTTACGGAATGTGCGGTTTGCTGAAGGGTGATGCCCATCTCGCGGGCAACACCCATGAAAAGGCTGTGGAAAACTTCAAGGAGTACGGGATCCGGTTTCTGGGTCTGCGCTGAACTATATTCTGTCCTGCTGATTTGTAACCTTTTCATTGTTATGACGCTATGTGTGTCCATTTCAGCCTCGAAATCAGGATTCACAATTACCGAGGTTTTCTCATCCACGATGCATGCCGGCCCTCTTATGGGAAGAAAAGGCGAAAGGTCCTGCCATTCATATACAGGCGCCTTGAGAGATTTTTCACTGCTAAAATGTATTTCCTGATACGCGCAAGGTTCCTGTTTTTCCTTGCTCTTTCGCGTGTCCTGACTGGGATGGAAAAACTCCTCGATTTTCCTGATTGCGGTTCTCAAATTTACCACTTCAAGTAGGGTATCGTCCGGTGAAAATCCGTAGAGCCCTCTGTACCGTTCAAGAAACCGCTCATGCATGTCAGTGAATGAACCATATTCCAGAGTCAAAAAGGTTTCTGTTCCCTGAGGCCGCAAATCTATTTCTCTTATAGAAACATACCGGTCTCCGTGCAGACCCTTTTCGAGAACCATGCGTTTCTCTATTTCGGCAAAAATGTCTTCAATTTTCACGCATGTGTCCGGGGTAAACGGCATGAGAACAGTCCGTGATGTTTTCCACGCATGCTGTGCGATACCGATCCCGTAGGCAGAGAGAACGCTGCAGAATGGGTGTATGAGAATCTTTTCGATATCAAGCAAGGTTGCGATGTCGCAGGCATGCTGTCCGCCTGCTCCTCCGAAGCATATAAGGGTATCATTACGGACATCGAAGCCTCTCGTTACCGATATCTCCCTGATCGCTATCGCCATCTTCTCGTTTGCCACCCTGAGAAAACCGTTCGCAACGTCTTTCACATGAAAAGAGGCGCCGAGGGTCTTATTGATCGTATCGGTAAGGGCATTAAATTTTCGCAGCGCTATCCCGGCATCCAGAGGCAACTGTTTATCATGGCCGAATGACTTCGGAAAATATTCGGCTATCAATCTCCCGGTAATAAGATTCGCATCGGTAACGGTGAGAGGACCACCAAATCCATAGCATGCAGGGCCGGGGTATGAACCCGCAGATTCCGGGCCGACAAGCATTTTCTGTCCGTCGAACATGAGAAGAGAACCTCCTCCGGCTGCTACGGTATTAATCTGAAGCATTTCGACCAGTAAAGGTATTCCGGATATCTCCTTTTCGAATATCCTTTCGCACCCACTCTCAACCCTTGCAACATCAGTGGATGTACCACCCATGTCGAATCCTATTGCAGACCTGATATCGTTCTCTTCCGATATTTCTGATACCGCGATCACACCACCTGCAGGCCCGGAAAATAAGGCGTTTTTTCCCTTAAAAGACCATGGAGGAGTGAGCACACCGCTGCTCTGCATGAATTCTGTCGGGATACTCCCTGTTTCCTTTTGTATCTCTTCCAGATATAGTGCAAGGACTATGCTTAGATATGCATCAACGACTGTGCTCTGTCCCCTGCTGACAATCTTCACCTGGTTCATCGTTTCGTGGGAAAGGTAGATGTTCGAAAACCCTTGATTCCGTAGGATCTCTCCGCACTTTTTTTCGTGGGCAGGATTTATCCATGAGTGCATGCATACCACTGCAATTGCATCTATCGCATGCGTTCTGAACATCCGGATGCCTTCTATAAAAGCCTCTTCGTCAATACTCTGCATCATCATTCCGCTGCTGTCCATCCGTTCGTCAACCTCAGCAACACATGCATAAAGAGGCGGCGGCTTTTCGATACAGAGTTTGAAGATGTCAGGTCTGTTCTGATACCCGATTGCGAGCAGGTCAGAAAACCCTTTTGTGATGACGAGTCCAACCCTCCCTCCTTTTTTTTCGAGCAGTGCATTGGTTGCGATAGTCGTTCCAAACCTGATTCCCGATATTTTTTCGTCAGGCAGGGGATCTCCCGGCTTCAATCCGATAAGTCTCCTGATCCCCTCGATGGAAGCATCATTATATAAGGAAGAATTTGAGAGAAGTTTCAGTGTATGATATTTTTCCTCCGGGTCGACGGCGACAATATCGGTAAAGGTGCCCCCCCTGTCTATGGCAATTTTCCACTTCGAATGATTTTCAGACATGGTATGATTTTACACTTTTCCTGACGTGGAGTGCAGAATGCTCATGCTCTCCGGATTTACAGAGAAAGCAGTGGATTGTATAGTGCTTCAGGTTGCTCAATTTAGAGTCTATTGATAAAAACGTATTTTGTCATTATCCGCACAGCAGTTTATACACAAACTCTATTTATAGTATGATGAAGGCAATGGATATTATCAGGTTCTGTCTCAAAACCACTCTTTTTTGTCTTGTGACACTGATACTGGCACCCTGGTTTTTTTTATTGCTCCTGATTTTTTACCGTTGGCGCTACTGTATTGGACCCAAGCTTGTTCAGTTCTATTTTAAAATCTGTCTCCTCGTCTTTCGGGTTCAGATCGAGCAGGTAAAATATTATGGAATCAAGAACAAAAATGGTAAAGGTCTTCTCATTCTTTCAAACCATGTCAGTTTTCTGGACATTTTTGTGCTCTCCGCTCAGTTTGGCACGGTATTCCTGAGCAAATCCGAAATAAAGTATTATCCCGTAATCGGGCAGATCGCCTGGCTCATGGGTGTTATTTTCTTGAACCGTGATGCTTCGCATGAAAGGGTGAGGGTACTCAGCGCAATTGCAGGCAGGTGTACAAAGCAGGTCATTGCGGTTTTTCCGCAAGGTACAACCAGCGTTATTTCCGAGCGGTTGCCTTTCAACAGGGGTATTTTCAAAGTAATAGAATTGAACCCGGGCCTCTCATTGTTGCCGGTAACCCTATACTATAAGGAAGACGCGGCAATCGCGTGGAAAAAACCGCAATCGTTCAGGGAAAATTTGATGAGGGTATGCTCTCAGGACAGAATTCACCTCAAGATACTCATCCATGATCCTGTGACTATTGAAAATTATCGGGACAAAACCGCTTCTCAAATATGCAGAATGGTGGAACACACCATTCTGGAGCCTTTACGGGCAAAGTATGAAAGCTGAACCGGAGCATTGAGCCATCAGTTCTATCCCTTTACTTCAGGTGACCTCCGAGAATTCCTCTGCTGTGTTCGTCATCATGGCAGTAAATACAGAGGTTTTCCCAGTTAGAACCATTGACAGGATTGTTCCGATAGTTTCCGTCTTTATGGTGTACGGTAAGGAGATGCCTGTCCCTGTTTTCAAACTCTCTCCCGCATTTGGCGCAGATCAGTCCGTGGATTTTCAGGGATTGTTCCCGGTAATCTGAGGAAGAAGCACTCACAGCTTTCAAATCCCTTACTATCTCTTCCACAGTTTTATCGCCCACAGGCTTTTTAGGAAGAGGTTTTCTTATTTTTATTCGTTTTTTATTTCCCAATATCCATTCCTCCATTCCCGGCAAAAGCACATTCAAGTATCAGTCCCGTGCTGTACCAGGAAACTTTTCATATATTTCATCCCTCACGCAATCTTGCGCCGCATTTCTTGCATATGCGCCTGTTAATATCCGGGCCCAGATATTTATTGCAAACGGGGCATCTCCAGTTTAATGCGCTGAATCCGATAAACACACCAATGACCAGTATCTGGCCGGTGAAAATAGTATCTTTCGGGATTTCTCCGAAGAGATCATAACGTTTATAAATCACAACGAGAAATAACAGGAGCACCAGCGTCACCGCCATAGCAAGGAACTGACGGCTCTGCCGCATTCGGAATTCCTGCAAGATATCTTTATTGTCTTTTTTTTGTCTCATCACAATTCTCTTGAGCCTGAACGGTCAAAGAACAGCCGTGAACTGCTTATTTCTTATTTTCCGGCTTTTCCGAAAAGAGAACCGAGAACACGAAGGGTCACGGTTTTGCCGGTACCCGTTGCTCCTGCGATAAGTCCGTGACGGTTCGCCATGCAACAGCGCTTTTCCCTCTCGCAATGACTAACGGATCGGGAGTCCTTGCCATAGCTGTCTCCTTTTAACCAGATAAGATGCTATAGAATAAAAATCATGTTATGGGAATGTCAATTCCCTCCAGTTATTTCTTGGCGTTTCGTATAATTCCCTGCTCCCTGCAATTTACCACAACACTCACCTAAACTTTATTTCTTTTATGCTTCAAAAGACCTCATAATTAAATCAGGGGAAATGGTTCAATTTCTAAAGTCAGATCATGGGTATTCTCGAAGAGGCTGAAGACGAAGCGGAAGCCTCAACTATAAATTGTATGAAAACAATATAGTCAGGACAAGGTATGAAGAAAAACCAAGGGAATTTATCTGGCTTTAGAAATTGAACCATTTCCCCTGATCCATGATATTGATAACTCCCTCGATAAAATCACAGAGAGGAATTGAAAGATATCAATTAAATCTTCTATTATTAAATATACGTTTATTTTCTTTCAAAAAGGACCGTTACATTATAAAGACAGGAAGACTATGCATCTCAAAACCGTAAAAATCGATACTGCAAAATATCCTGTCAGGGATCGATATCCTTTTGATCTTCCAATATTCCAGACATCCAGCCGGATTGAATTGGATTCACCCATGACTTTCTTTCTCGGAGAAAATGGCGCGGGGAAATCGACCTTGCTGAAAGCTATCTGCCACAGGTGCGGTATTCATATCTGGAAATACTCCGAAAGATCCCGTTTCGAACTTAACCCCTACGAAGAAAGGTTTTATCAGGCCGTTTATGTTGAATGGTCAAATGGAACAGTCCCCGGTTCTTTTTTCTCATCACAGACATTCCAGGACTTTGTACAGATTGTCGATGAATGGGCATCCTCTGATTCCCGGGTGCTTGAGTATTTCGGAGGGAAATCACTTATGACGCAATCCCATGGTCAGTCTCTCATGTCATACTTCAGCAGCCGTTATACAAGAAAAGGGATCTATCTCATGGATGAACCTGAAACATCTCTCTCACCGAAAAGCCAGCTTGCGCTGCTTCGGGTGATTCATTCGATGAGCCAGGCCGGTCATGCTCAATTTATTATCGCGACACATTCTCCAATCCTTCTTTCTTGTCCGGATTCAGACATATTCTGTTTTGATACTTTACCAATCCGCAAAATAGCATATGAAGCAACAGACCATTTCAGGATATATAAAGATTTTATGGTGAACCAGGAACGCTATTTTCAGGACAAGTGATTTTTGAAGTACGGAAGAAACCATACAAAAAAGGAATAAGAAATGCAAAAACCGATTAAGCTTTACACGTTGAGCACCTGTATTCACTGCAGGGCTACCAAGTCTTTCCTCGACAAATATGCAGTGAAGTATGAATTTACCGATGTTGATCTGGTTCCCTTAACAGAAAGAGATGCTGTGCTCACGGAAATCAGGAAATATAATCCCGCATGTACGTTTCCGACAATTCTCATAGGCGACCAGATCATAATTGGGTTTAATGAGAAAGAACTGAGCGCAGCATTGGGCTCCCGCTAATACAGTCCCAGCTTGCTTTTGCGCTGAGAGAGCAATCGTACTCCTTGAAGCAATGTGTCTGCATCAGGCGCATTGAAAACCTCATTCAGTTGCCATAAATCCCCGGCTAAAACAATGAAAATCGCCTCGTTTACAATTACGCATCATCTGTTTAATTATTTTCTTCTTTACAAATGAGTTATTTTTTATTTAAATGTATATAGGTAGTTTGAAGCAGAATTAAAATTGCATTGCCTGAATTCAGGAATGCAGAGAGAAGGGAGGTGAAGAGTGAATGGCAGTTAAGAAGAAGGCAGCAGCAAAAAAAACAGTAAAGAAGGCAGCAGCAAAGAAGACAGTAAAGAAAGTTGTAAAGAAGACTGCAGCAAAAAAAACAGCGAAGAAGACCGCAAAGAAGAAATAGGTTCCCTTACCATGTTGACACAGATGATTTGGGCTGGAGGAGAAATCCTCCAGCCCACTTTTTTTCAATAACAGCATTGCTCTCTTAACCCATCTTCCGCAGTAACTGCTCGAAATTCACAAAAAATACAAATAAGGAATGCGCAAACCCGCATCAATTCTTGATAGGGAAATATCCTATTTCAA
>JAKLQR010000096.1 GCA_022013235.1 Thermodesulfovibrionales bacterium
CCTTATTCACATGGGTACCAGATCGACAACCGCTCAAAGGTATAGTAGTGACAGCTTTCGCCGCTCTACTAATCTACGTGGTATATCTAATCCTCAATGTGGGATGGGGTGCTGTAAATCCGAATCTTTTGAAAACTTCACCAGCAGGTTATGCTTTAAGTGCATTTATTGTACTGATCGGATTTTTTACTTGGGTGATGGTTTGCAACGCTTTCGGGCATTGGCCGTTTTCGGATGCCGGACTAAAGCAGCCGGTTCTGGGACTTGCAGAATGGCTTTTAGGGCTTGCCCTAATGGCAGTGTTCTACTTCGCGCTTGTATATCCTGCTCTTGTACACCCGAAGCATGCGCTACTTGATTTCTTTACAATGACTGGTTGGTGGTATTCTTGCGTTGTCGGTATCGTAATGGTCTGCGTACTATGGGAGAATTGGCCAATCACAAAGATAAGTGAAAACAGGGCAATAAGAGCAATAGGAACAGGTTTGTTTGCCTTCATAGTGGGGACGATATGGTACTTCATTGCTTTAGGTCTTCTTAAAGGATGGTTAATACCTGAAGCCATACAGGCTCAGATGGCCAAGGTTTCTCCGACCCTGATAAATTATTATGCTGCGGAGCTTGGTGTTTGCTTCAACGCTGCGGCATTATTTTTGTTCGTTTTCTTTGCAAATTGGCCCACGAAGTACAGTAACTTGGCTAATATTATTACCAGGACCATTATAAGTATCGCAGCCGGAATCATCATGTTTTTGATATTCATGAACGGATTGGGAGTGGCTGTGCTTCATGAAACAAAGCCGACATTAGTCGTTGGTAACTGGGGTGGGGACCCACTGAACTTTATGGATTGGTGGATAGGTATCTACCTGGTAGTAGGAATCTTCTTTGGTTGCTGGCCACTGATGAAGAAAGTTGAGGAATAAGAATAAGAGCAAGACAGAATCGGAGATTCAATAAGCATGGTCAAGTTTCACGATACAGAAAATTGTTTGCTTATATATAGGAAGGCTGTTTAAAACTAAAATGAGAATTCGCTCCACTGGGTCGAAGATTGAAGCCTGTAGACTAAGAGTGAGGGGGTGAAGACTTTAGACAGTAGAAATAAAATCAAAGGTAATAAATAACGCCCTTAATGCTATTATTAAGAAAGAAATCCAATGTAATTGGCTGATAGGGATGGATTAGTTTGTCAGGAATTTACCTTGCCATTTTTAAAAATTGATTAAGATGGGGAATGTGTCTGATTCCCCATTTTTAGATTCTTTAGAACCAGATTAATCAAAAGGAGGTTTTCCAAAGAAATGGTAGCCAATAATGATGAAGCTGTGAAAGAAATACAAGATGATGAGCAGGAAGATAACAAGAAGGATAATATTTTTTCTACCGAGGAAATCAATATTGAAGAGATGGCTATCGACGGAATTTGCGGAGTCTATTAGGAATTTGGATTTTGGAATGCGGAATGCGGAGATGGGAAATAAAATAAGGTATTCCGTGTTTCGGTTTTTTGTGGTGAATGCTTGGGGATAGTACCAAACGTGGAAACAATAACGGAATCGAGATATAAATTAGCCCGTGGGACGCAGGTAAGGCAGGAGAATTTCGGGCTGCTTTTTTATACCATGGCAGGCCCTCGCCTCTATTTTTTGTCTTCCGGCGAACTGCTGGACGACCCTTTTTTTCAAGGCCAATCCACACTCGATCAATGGATACAGAAGAGTACAAAGCAGAATTCTGTGCCTGTCGCTCGCGCATTGGAGATAAAAAAGACGCTGGATCAATTGCGAGAGAAAGGAGTAATCCTTGAGTGCTGAAATGGCCAGGATGGGGCTGCGAGCCCCTGTTAATGTCACATGGGAAATCACCCTGAAATGCAATCTTCATTGCGCTCACTGTCTTTCCGACGCAGGACCGGCATCAAACAATGAATTAACTACCGAGGAATGCCGGAAACTGGTAAATCAATTGACTGCCCTCAAGGTTTTCCAGGTAAACATCGGCGGGGGAGAACCATTTTTCCGGGAGGACTTCCTGGATCTGCTGGGCTACTGCCATGAAAAAGGTTTGGTCACCTGTGTGAGCACCAATGGGATGTTGTTAGATGATGAATTGGCCAGGCGGTTGTCTAAACTCAAAATGCTCTACCTCCAGGTAAGCCTGGATGGCGCTACTCCTGAGGTAAACGACCCCATAAGGGGAAAAGGGACATATAAAAGGATAGTGGATGCCATAGGGTGTCTGGCCCGTCAAGGAGCTGCCTTTAGTATAAATACCGTCCTGACCCGGACGAATTATCCACAGTTAGATACCTTGAGAGATATGGCAAAAGAGTACGGGGCCGAACTCCGGGTTTCCCGGTTTCGTCCCTCCGGCAGGGGCAAGGAGAGTAAGGATATACTGGGGCCTGACAAAGATCAATTAGAGGCTTTTGCCGACTGGCTCGATGGCCATGATCTGGTACGCACCGGTGACTCTTTTTTTTCTCTCACATCTGAGAGCAGGCGCAGGAAAGGGCTTGATATGTGTGGGGCTGCAAAGATGACGTGCTGCATCTCGCCCGCAGGAGACGTGTACCCCTGTGCCTTTTTGCAGGAAAGGCCTTTTCTCGTGGGAAATGTTCGTGAGAAAGCCTTCAAGGA
>JAKLQR010000097.1 GCA_022013235.1 Thermodesulfovibrionales bacterium
AAAACCTTATCAAGAAAAAGGATAACACTGATGCGACAACACTCAGGACAAGACTGCCGAGAAGAATAGGCGGGAGATAATGCTGGAGCAGACTGACACTCTCCGAGTAGTTTATTTTGATCAGTTGCCCTTTCAGAAGCAGGCTCCCTATTTCTGCGCTGAGAAAAATCTGGAACGGAAAAGAAAGGGGATTGGATATCTGTGTCCCGAGGATAACAATAAGCGTATTCAGCCTGAGTACCTGTGCAGCTCCGATCGCAGTTATTGTATGCGTGCCGAAAAAAGGGATAAACGCAATAAAGACGCCTGCGGCAATCCCTCGCGCGATCTCATCCGGAGACAGACCTTTTTTCATAAGTTGAATAATATTCTGTTTCAGCTTCGAAAAATATTTCATGCTGATTTTCTAAGGACACTGAATAAAGTCTGTCCATAAATTTTTATATTTTCACACCCTCCACAACCCCTCCCCTCAAGGGAGGAGTATAATTAGTGTCTGTGTATAAAGTACGATTCTGATAAAAATTCGTCATTCTCGCGAAGGCGGGAATCCAGTGTTTTCATCCCGAAAGCTTTCGGGACTGGATCCCCCGGTCAAGCCGGAGGATGACAAACCCTGAGTTTATACACAGTCTCTAATTACTCCCCTCTCCCTTGATGGGAGAGGGCAAGGGTGAGGGTGGTTTAAAAAAAACTTATGATACAGTATGTTAGCAATCTTCCTTCCGGTTGTTCTATTTCAGCATTCTTACAGATATTTTGCAAGGACCTCCATCGCTCGCCCGACCGCACCGGAGTTCCTTCTGTATAAGTCCCGTGCCCTCGAACCCATTGCGACAGCTTTCTCAGGACTCATAAGAAGTTCCCGGAGCGTGGCATGGAGATTCTCGGCAGAAACTTCGATGGCGGCGCCGGCGTTATAGAATTCCCTGATAACAGGAAAATTCTCCATGTGGGGTCCGCAGAGGATGGCCTTCCCCCATGAAGCAGGCTCGAGGGGATTCTGCCCTCCGTATCCCGCGAAACTTTTACCGATGATGGCAATATCAGAAGCCCCGTATACAGCCGAGAGTTCACCCACTGTATCGAGAAGAATAACAGTCCCCTTAATTTCAGGGAGTACAGGTGATTTGAGTCCCCCCCCACCCCTTCCCTCCCCCTCGAGGGGGGAGGGTGCGGGAGGGGGTGGTATAGGCTGTTCATCAAGAGCCGAGCGCCTCATATAGGGAATGTTTTTTGAAGCAATCATGGTTGCAACCTCATCAAACCTCTCCGGATGGCGGGGCGCAAGAATAAGATTCAGCGCGGGGAAATCTTTTTTCAGTTGAAGGTGGACCGATGTTATCAGTTCCTCTTCTCCCTCATTGGTGCTCCCTGCGATAAGGACCGGTTTTTGTAACCTTTTTGTCCATTCAGGGATTTGTGCCGGGGGGGTTGCATCGAATTTGAAATTGCCCAGGCTCATTATCCTGCTGTGCGCTACGCCCAGACTCCGGATTCTTGCAGCATACTCGTCATTTTGCATGCCGAAAAATTCAACACAGGAAAGCACTTTTCTCATGAAAAAAGATATCCTGCGGTATCCCCTGAAGGAATTTTCTGAAATTCTCCCGTTCATAAGAATAACCGGTATCTTGCGGGAAGCGCATATTTTAAAAAGATTGGGCCAGAGTTCGGTCTCCATAATAATCAACAGTTCCGGGCACACTGTTTTCATGACCCTTGCTACAACAGAAGGGATATCGAAAGGGAGGTATATCACGATTGTACCCTCAGGAGCCCGCGCGCGCGCAACCTTCTGCCCCGTATCCGTGATTGTCGAAAGGAGAATCGTGCGGGACGGATATTTTTCCCTTAAGTTTCTGAGCAACGGGACAGCGGCAATTACTTCACCTACTGAAACCGCATGGACCCAAATGGGTGAAGAGTGACTAATGCGGCCATTAGTCAAACCACATGCTACACCCTCCCCTTTATCCCCTCCCCTCAAGGGAGGGGAAATAATATAACCCTCTCCCCTGGAGGGAGAGGGCAAGGGTGAGGGGGCTTTACTTATAAACTCCTTAGTAAAAAATCCGAATTTTTCCCGCACCCATCGTTTTCGGATATCCGCAGGTCTCTTGAAATATTCGAAGGGGAAGAGGAAGAGAAGAACGATGCGGTACAACATACTGTACAGAAAAAACACTAGCACTCCTCCTTATTTTTGCCCCATCATCCCCGTAATCATCTCTGCAACCCTCCTGGACGGACTCATTCCCTGGAATTGTTCCCTGACGGTTCTGTACTGACGGAGCATGTCTTCCCTGTACTCAGTATCGAGCAAAATTCTTCCCAGTTCTTGTATGACCTCTTCCGGATTCGCCTCTTCCTGAAGGAGTTCACGGACAACCGTTCTCCCCGACAGGATGTTGATGAGCGAGATATGGGTTACCTTTACAATACGCCTGCCGAGGTGGAATGTGAGCGGAGACAGTTTATAGACAACAACCATCGGGACTTCGAGAAAGGCGGTCTGGAGTGTCGCGGTGCCTGAGGCAACTACCGCGAGATCCGATGCTGCAAGCACCCTCACCGACTCGCCTTTCCTGATCGCAACCCCTTCCTCGTTCAGCTGCGCGAAAAAAAGACTATATTTGCGTTCGTCGGTGTTGGGGGCAAGGGGCATGCAGAATTGATACTCTTTGAATGGCTTGAGAGCGGAATCGCTCTTTATTTTCCTTATGACCTCGATCATTACAGGGAGAAGTTTCTGCAGTTCATGCGGCCTGCTGCCGGGGAGGAGAGAGAGGAGCGGTTTCTCCGGATTAAAACCGAGTGACGACTTGAAACACGATCGCAGTTCAGAGTATTTCGGGTCATCGGTCGCTGGACATTGGTCACCGACCGGGAAGTCATTGGTCACTGGACACTGGTCACTGACTTTAAGGTCATTGGTCACTGGCCATTGGTCATTGGTTATTGGTATTTGGTTTTTGTCTTTTTTCAGTGACTGCTGACTAATGACCGTTGACTTTAGTACCGCTTCGATTTCCTCCATAATCGGATGACCTACAAATTCACAGGGCACCCCTGCATCTCTGTACAGTTTTTCTTCAAAAGGGAGGATAACCGCCATCTTGTTCACAAGCTTCGCGATCTTTTTCACCCTGCCCTTCCGCCACGCCCATACCTGCGGACTCACATAGTAGAGGATCTGTATGCCGAGCGATTTTGCTTTCCCTGCAACCTTGAGGTTGAAATCCGGATAATCAATAAGCACGAGAACGCTGGGAGACAGTTCTTTCATCGCTGCAACTACCCGTCTGTAGGAGTCTTTGATCTTCTGCAACGACGCAACCGCTTCCACAAGTCCGAATGCATCTGATATGGTCGAGATGAGTTCTACTCCTGCCTCCTGCATCCTCTGTCCGCCGACGCCGATGATGCGCATATCCGGGTCCCTTTGTTTGAGTTCTCGTGCAAGGAGGGCACCGTATAATTCCCCGGAACTTTCTCCCGCAATGATCATTATGGTATTCATAGAACTGTTACTAACCTCTCTGATTCAAAATAAGCCTTTTACAATGATTGTCATTATCCGGCTTGACCGGATAATCCAGTACTTTTCTAATAAGCCTCTGATACTGGATTCCCCGATCAAGTCGGGGAATGACATAATAAAGATCTAAACAATTTTTATGATATTTGAGGATTTATATCACGCACTTGATATCAACCATGGTGGATACAATATCTACAAAATTTATGGATTAATACTGTTACACAATGTCTTTAATTATTCCGGCTATCTTTCGTATGGTTTTCTCTTCAAGCTCGGGATACATCGGCAGGGAAAGGACTTCCCGCGCGGCCTTCTCAGCGACGGGGAAATCACCTCTCTGGTAGCCCAGAAATTTCACGGCTTCCTGGGTGTGGAGCGGCGCCGGGTAGTATACAACTGAGGAAATGCCACGCTCTTTGAGTTTCTGCTGGATTTCATTCCTCTTTTTACTTCTGATGGTGTATTGATGATAGACATGGTATGCGCCTTGATGCTCCACGGGGCAGGAGACCCTGTCGGAAAGGAGTTCAGTATAGAGCATGGCGTTGTTTCTCCTTTTCCGGTTGTATTCGTCTATATGTTTGAATTTCACGAGCAGGATGCCTGCCTGTATCTCATCGAGCCTGCTGTTGAATCCGACCCTTCCATGCCGGTAAGCTCCCCTTGACCCGTGATTTCTCAACTCCCGTATCCGCTCGGCCACCTTCGGGTGGTCAAGGGTAATCAAGCCCCCGTCGCCGTATGCACCGAGGTTCTTGCTCGGATAAAAACTGAAACACCCGGCGTCCCCGAAGCTTCCCGTTTTCCTGCCGTCAATTTCTGCGCCGAAGGACTGGGCGCTGTCCTCGATCACTTTCAGCCCCTGCTTCTTTGCTATTTTCATAATCCGTTTCATATCTGACGGATGACCGAAGAGATGGACCGGGAGAATGGCCTTTGTCTTGTCCGTGATATGCGCTTCTATCTGCCCGGCATCGATATTCATGGTGTCAGGCTCGATATCGACAAAGACCGGCAGGGCGCCTGTATAGAGGATGGCTTCAACTGTCGCAAAGAAGGTGAAAGGAGTAGTGATCACCTCATCTCCCTCCCCTATACCGAGCGCATCTATAGCGAGATGGAGGGCATCGGTGCATGATGCAACCCCGACCGCCTCTCTGACCCCGTGATATGCTGCGGTCTTCTTCTCAAAATCTTCCACCTTAGGCCCGAGAATATAGTGGCTGCTCTCGAGTATTTCTGTGAGAGTTGCGAATATCTCTTCTTTTATTTCCTGGAACTGCCTTTTCAGATCAACCATCGGAACCACTTCAGCAAATCCTCCCTTATCCTGATCCTGTATTTCTTATCAACCTGTTTATTTCAAGCACCACTTTCAGCGCATCCCTTCCCTCGACCGCAGAGACTTTGGGCTGTTTCCTCTCCTGAACACATCTGATAAAATCGTTCAATTCCTCTTTAAGGGGCTCCTTCTTCTCCGGTTGCGCACTGTCAACCGCTATCCCGTCCCGGGTTTTATAATAACGCTTCATCTCCGAACTCTGATAATCTACGGACAGGTAGGAATCCTTCTGGAAGATCTTGAGTCTTCTCTGCTTTTCGGGTGACAGACGGCTCACTGTTGCAAGCGCCATGCATCCGTTCTCGAATTCGAGCCATGCTTTTGCGACATCGATCTTCCCTGAAAGGACATTTGCGCCAACCGCCCTGATATCCTTGACAGGGGAAGAAATGAGACTCAATATGATATCGATATCATGGATCATAAGGTCGAGGGTAACATCGATATCGGTCGCTCTCACGAGAAAAGGCGATAGCCTTTCCGATTCTATAAAGACCGGGTCCTTAATCAGTTCCGCCGCAGCGAGGATAGCAGGATTAAACCGTTCAAGGTGGCCCACCTGAATAATACGCCCCGTTTTAGTCGCCTCCTTTATAAGTGCATCCGCCTCTTCGATTGTCACCGTGATCGGTTTCTCTATGAGGACGTCTTTTTCTGCCTTCAGACATTCTAGGGCTATTTCATAATGGGATGGTGTCGGCGTTACAATACTGACCGCCTCGACTCTGTCGAGGGCATCTCTGAAGTCATAGAAAGCCCGGGTAGAATATTGCGCTGCAAGGGTATCCGATTTCTCCTTGTCAATATCAACGACTGCGACAAGTTCAGCATCTCCCATCTCGGAATAGATCCGCGCATGGTGCCGGCCAAGATACCCTACGCCTACGACCGCTACTTTGACTGACAAAAATCCTCCCTACAATGCATTGCTCACCCTCTTCACCTCTTCCAGTTTTTCCCGCGCCTTACCCGAATCTATCGAATCCGCAGCAATGTCGAGCGCCGTGCTATACGCTCCTGTTTTTCCCGCAACGATGAAGGCGAGCGCCGAATTCATGAGGACTATATTCCGCTTTGGTCCCTGCTCACCCCGGAGGATGGCTGTGGTAATCCCTGCATTTTCTTCTTTATTCCCGCCCTTCAGGTCTTCTATCCCGCCCCTCCATAAACCAAAATCTTCGGGTTGTATGGTGAAGGTTTCGAGTTCCCCGTTCCTGCAGCGGGAAATTTTGGTTTTCCCCGAAATGCTTACCTCGTCCAGTCCGTCCTCACCGTGCACCACCATGGCGTCTGTTGCCCCGAGGTTTCCGAGAACCATTGCCAGGGTTTCTGTGAGCCTGCCTGCGAACACCCCGAGTATCTGCCTTTGTGCTCCGGCAGGGTTCGTGAGAGGACCAAGGATATTAAAGATCGTCCTTATCCCCATCTCGCGACGGGGTCCGATCGCATATTTCATCGCGGGATGGAACAGGGGCGCAAAGAGAAAACCGAACCCTGTTTCGAAGAGACATTTCTCCACTTTCTCCGGGGGAAGGTCTATCTTGACCCCGAGCGCTTCCAGCACATCGGCGCTTCCCGACCGGCTCGATACAGACCGGTTGCCGTGCTTGGCTACAGGGACCCGCGCGCCGGCAACCACAAAAGCGGTCGTAGTCGAGATATTAAAGGTATGGGACATATCTCCGCCTGTGCCGCACGTATCAAGGACTCCCTCAGGGGCCTTGATTGCAGTCGCCTTTTCCCTCATGATCTTCGCCGCACCGGTTATCTCGTCGACGGTCTCGCCTTTTATCCTTAACGCAGTAAGCAGAGACCCTATCTGTGCGTCGGTGGCCTTTCCCACCATGATCTCTTCCATGCATTCGGCCATCTCTTTCTCAGAGAGGTCGATCCGGTCCACCAGCATATGTATTGCTTCTTTAATCATGAATCTTTATCCATATCTCCGATCAAATACTCAATCTCAGGAAATTTTTCAAAAGAGATTTTCCGACCCTTGTCAATATTGATTCAGGATGGAACTGGACACCTTCGACAAGGAACTCTTTATGCCGGACGCCCATAATCTCGCCGACATCCGTCCATGCAGTTATCTGAAGGCATTCCGGGAGGGTTTCTCGTTTTATAAGGAGTGAGTGATACCGGGTCGCCTCGAAAGGATTGGGAAGTCCCTGAAAGACTTCCTTCCCGTCGTGGTATATCATGGAAGTCTTTCCGTGCATCAGTCTTGGCGCCCGGACAATTTCGCCTCCAAAGGCAGCGCCGATAGCCTGGTGTCCGAGGCATACCCCGAGGACCGGAATCTTGCCGGCAAAATATCTGATGACGTCTACCGAAATCCCGGCCTCGTTCGGTGTACAGGGGCCCGGAGAGATAACAATCCTGTCAGGGCGCAATGCTTCGATTTCACCGACCGTGATCTTATTGTTCCTGTAAACCCTGATATCCTCCCCAAGCTCCCCGAGGTACTGCACGAGGTTATAGGTGAAGGAATCGTAATTATCGATCATCAATAACATACAGTTTTCAACCTAATTCTTTCTCCGCCATCTCAACCGCCTTCATCATCCCCATCGCCTTGTTGACCGTCTCTGCATATTCACGATCGGGAACCGAGTCGGCAACGATACCTGCGCCGGACTGGATATAGACTTTGCCGCCTTTTATGATGAGCGTTCTGATGGTAATACAGGTATCCATATTGCCCGAATAGCTGAAATATCCGACCGCCCCGGCATAAGGCCCCCGTTTCATCGGTTCGAGTTCCTCAATAATCTCCATCGCTCTTACCTTGGGAGCGCCTGTTACCGTTCCCGCGGGGAAGCAGGCCTCCAGAACGTGGAATGCATCCAGACCGTCCCTGAGTGTGCCTTCGACATTTGAAGCAAGATGCATCACATGGCTGTACCGTTCAACAGACATCAATTCCGTAACCTTCACGGACCCTGTCTCCGAAACTCTGCCGACGTCATTCCTTCCGAGGTCGACAAGCATAATATGTTCGGCAATCTCCTTGGGATCTTTCCTGAGGTCTTCTTCGCGCGACTTGTCTTCTTCCTCGCTCTCGCTCCTGCTCCGCGTACCTGCGATAGGTCTCAGGATTATCTTCTTCCCCTCGAGTCTCACGAGTATCTCGGGAGAAGAGCCGACAAGTTTGGCATCACCGGTATCTATGTAGTACATATAGGGAGAGGGATTAATAACCCTTAACGCCCTGTAGATATTGAAAGGGGTCGTCTCAAACGTGCGTTCAAACCTCTGGGACAGCACCACCTGGACCACATCTCCTGACATGACGTATTCTTTACTCCTCAAAACAGCCTGTTCAAATGAATCCTTTGAGAAAAAAGAAGACTTGTATCTTGAAAAAGCCGGGGCGCTTCCGGAGGTATCATCATCCTGCATGGGCTTCCTCTCAACCGGGGACAAGGCGTCCGCAGATTTTCTGCTTCTTCTGGCCGCAGGGATTTTAGACCTCCTGAGTTTTTCGATGATACTCCCGATTTTTTCCTCTGCTTCCTGATAGGCCTCTTCCGGGGACTTGTCATTGATATGCGCATTGGAAACAACCTTGATCTTCCCTGTGAGATTATCGAAAATCACCACGGTATCGGTAACCATGAGAAACATGTCGGGAAGTTTCAGCCCCGGCGTATTCGTATCCGGGATCTCCTCGAAGAACCTGACCATATCGTAGCCGATGTAGCCGACAAGTCCCCCGTAGAACCTCGGAAGTCCCGGCACATCGACCGGCTGAAAAGAGGTGATCTCTTTTTTAATTACTTCGATGGGGTTTTCAACCTTCCATGTCTTATTCCCTGTCCTTTTATCTTTTATCTCTATCTTGTTCCCCCAACTCCTGATAATCCGGGAAGGTCTTGAGCCGAGAAAAGAATACCGCGCCCATTTCTCGCCGCCGATCATGCTCTCGAGTAAAAATGAGGGAGAACCCCCCAATTTCATAGCAGCGGAAACGGGCGTCTCTGTATCTGCGAGGATTTCCCGGTAGACAGGGATAAGATTTCCCTTCTTTGAAAAAGCTTTGAAAGTCTCAAGGTCAGGCACAAGCATATTGACAAAATCTACACTTTCCTAGTATTTTTATTAATACCGTTCATTATAGCTCATCAGCCTTGAATAAGTTAAGGGTTGAAAGCTAAAAGTCAAGAGTGAAAATGAGAAGAAAGGGAAGAATGTTTTCTCACACTTTTGACAGGTAACTTCCCACTCTTAACTGAAAGAATGCGGGAATAGCTCAGTTGGTAGAGCACAACCTTGCCAAGGTTGGGGTCGCGGGTTCGAATCCCGTTTCCCGCTCCATTTGAAACAACCAGTATGCACTAAGGAGTAGGGAGTAAGCACTCACGGAGATTTGTTTTCTGTGGTTTCTTTGCGCTGCTTACTGCTTGCTGTTTACTTTTTGCTGCATATTTTCTTTTTGTAGGGCGGCGTACCCAAGTGGCCAAGGGGGAGGTCTGCAAAACCTTTATTCAGCGGTTCAAATCCGCTCGCCGCCTCCAACAAGAAGTTTTTCAAGAAGCGCCGGATCAAGTTTCCTCTGTTCGAAATACTCCCGTTCCAGTGTTTCTATATAAAACCGGTCAAGCCCGCTGT
The DNA here is from genome assembly GCA_022013235.1 of Thermodesulfovibrionales bacterium. Taxonomy (GTDB): domain Bacteria; phylum Nitrospirota; class Thermodesulfovibrionia; order Thermodesulfovibrionales; family SM23-35; genus JAKLQR01. Next base: position 9,501 of record JAKLQR010000097.1, read on the forward strand.
TGTTCAGGAAGTCTTCTCTCAGGACAGTGTCCTTGTTCTGAATGATCGGGGGCAAAAGATGGTTCAGATAGAAAGACTCCTTCTTGATGTCCAGGAATACTCTGTCGTATAAATTCTTTGGAATTTGCAGCGCGATACCCTGCCCGCCAAGCTCCTGCGAGATGTCTTCACGTATCTTCTCACGGCCTTTCTTTGTGTCAAGGCCGGGAAAAAAGTTCCGTGTTCTTTCCTTGAGTGCTTTATGGATAAACCGGTAGAGCTTCTCTTCACCGGTAATTGCCGTCAGTTCCCCTATAATGTCCCGTAACGACGCGTCACCTGCGTTTATTTTTTTTATCCCTTTGGCGAGTGTCTTGACTTTTTTTCTGCCATAACTCGTGACATATTTATTGTTCAGAAGCTCAGTGACGAACAGGTTTTCAAAGACGCCCTTGTCAAGCTGGTCGAACTCCCTTTTATTCCCTAAAAGACTCCGCAGGGAATCCTCGGAAAATTCCACATTTTCCATGAATGCAAGATGGCTCAGTACTGTTGAAACATTATCAAAACGGTCAAAATAGGTGGCAATAGAGGTGAACTCTTCGAAGAGATTGAAGTCGTTTGTCTCACGTGCTATTTCGTCACAGGCCCTCACAGTATCGAGCAGGATTTGCTCAAACCCCTTGTCCCTTTTCGCATCGGCGATCTGCTTTGCTCTGAGGAGCCTGATGATATCTTCATGGATTATGTGTTTTTTCAGTGACTGATCTTTAAAAAAAAGACTCTGGAGTATCGTCCTCGTCTCACGGAGATACTCGGGCTCTTCAATTGCCTGAATCTTCTTCCCCCTCAGGAGCAGGTCATCAAGCGTCTCGAACAGTACGATCGGGATGTTGTTCCGTATACCGAGTGTCCTCAACCGTTCAAGCCTTGCGAATTCCTGATGATACAGGGTATCGTTTGAAAGTCCGCTCAGGAGGATATCACAGTATTCATCAACAACATGTTTGTTATTGAGGTGCCGGTACATGACGTCGATCTTCATCCGCTCCTGCTGGTAACGGTCTATCTGGTGCCGGGCGGTGATATCTTCCATATAGAGCTCCTCATTCGGGGAAAGCAACCTGTCCTTCGCATAAAAACCGGCATATGTCTGGTAAAACTTCTGGTTCCCTTCGTGAATGAGTTTAAAAAGAAACACAGTAGAGTTCTCTTCACGGAGTTCATTCAGAAACCCTTCAAGGAGATCCGTGTCACTGTTTTCGTGAAGGAGGTCGGTTCTTTTGAGAAATTTTCCCACGGCGCCGAGGATCTGTTTCTGTCTTTTTTTGTAATCTCCGCTGAAATCAGAAGCGACAAAGAAGTAGTAGTTTTTTACCGCATGCCCCTGAATAAAAAGACGGTAAAAAGACTCGTGCCCCTCTGTTTCGTTGGTAAAAACAACCCTTTCCTTGTCGTCAAGAAAAGCTCCGGACAGGATGAGCCTGTTTGCGATATCACGCTTCAGGAGGTCCTTGAGCGGCTGATCAACACCGAACATATACTCGCAGAAACTCCCGCCGGTCCCCTTGTAATGTAACCCGTCAGCAGTTATCGTGAATTCATTCCCCCGGGAAAAAAACCGGATGCCCGAAGGGATCTCTTCATAGAAATATGTGTTATAAGCACTGGCGCCGCCGACAAAGGCAAAATACTCGACTGGACCTGTCTTGCCGTGAAGCCTGAGGTCGCTGATCATGGGGAAATATACCATAGCAACCGGAAAAATGCCATTTTCCCGCGCAACGCTTTCTCTTGCTGAAACAAGTTCCTTCCGCTATCATAAGGGTATGAAGCGTCTTCTTTTAATCGCTCTGTTTCTTCTGTTTTCTGCTTCAGCATGCGCAGAGGAAACCGGGGGAAAGGCTTCTCTTCAGAAAGGGAAAAGAGCTCTCGACAGCGGCAGATACGAAGAGGCAATATCGAGCTTTTCCCTCGCCGGGAAAGAATTTCCGCTCCTGGGTGACTATGCCCTCTTCTGGTTAGCGGAAGCGTATTATGAGAATAGGAATCACAGTGAATCACTCAACGCAATCCGCTCTCTCCTCAAGAAGTACCCTGAATCACCCTTAATCAAGAAAGCCCGGTCCATGGAGATCAGCGAATCTGCGGAACTCTCTGAAGACCGTACCGGAGATCTGTTCGAAGCATATCTCAGCGACTACCCCGGCGACACAGAAATGAAGTATCTCTATGCGAAATGGCTCAAAAAGCAGGGGAAAATAAAGGCGGCCAAGCCTCTCTTCAAGGATATCTACATCAGCGCCGGCGCCTTTGCTGCCCCGGCGTATAGCGAATTAAGCCCCGAAGAGATCAGCGCCGGGGATATGCTCCAGCGCGGTTCAAACCTAAATGACAAGCTGGATTTTAAAGATGCCGAGTCCCTTCTCCGGACAGCCCTTTCACAAGACGACGGTAAACTTAAATACGACATCCTGAAAAAACTGGGGGTTTCCCTGTTCAGACAGAAGAAGTACCGTGAGGCGGCAGGCATCTATCAAAAGGCCGGAGAGAAATACTGGGAAGTCCGTTCCCTGTACCGTGCACGGGACAAAGAGACTGTGTACGCGCTCATTGATGAAATGTTGACCATGAAAGATCCCCGCTTCGCCTCGCTCCTTCTGGCAATTGCAGCGGACAAAAGAAGAGCAGGCAACATCAAGGAGTCCCTGGACCTCTACGAACATGTTCTGGAATCATTTCCCCGAAGCCGTGAAGATACCCTGTGGGGAATCGGATGGACATACTACCTGTCCGGAGAATATACAAAGTCAGCAGAGATATTTGCAAAGCTGCACAGCATGAATGATGACCCGCAGTATCTCTACTGGAAAGCACGGAGCATGGAGTCGGCCGGTGAAAATACCGCAGATTTGTATCCCCGCCATATCCGGGAAAAGCGGGACTTTTACAGT
>JAKLQR010000098.1 GCA_022013235.1 Thermodesulfovibrionales bacterium
CCAAATACGAGTTGTTTGAATGAAGATCAAAAGCTGTGTACAATTTCATACGGCACCTCCTAAAGGTTAAGATTGGTTTCTTTCCTTGAGCATACCGCAAGACGATATGCTCAGGAGGTGCCCTCTATATGATTATCAGGTGGCAAGGCACGAATCAATGCCACCACTAAGTCCGATGATGATCCCTTCTCTCTTCAGGTTTTCCATCGATTCCCTGACAAAGCCTTTGAGAGAAGCCTTAACCGCCTTAGGATCGATCTCCATCAGCGATTTAAGCTCAGACACCTCTTGCCGGAGCCCCATTATTGTTTAGATTTCCATAAAAATAGCTCTATGTGCTCGATCATAACCTCTGCTTTGAGTATATCATTCTACGTGAGAAAGTTCAGTTCTAATAAGTCTTGGAGTGAACAAAGCCTACATACCTGTGGCGATCCTCTGAATTCAATTCTGAAAATTGAGACTGGAAACGAGATGATATCTGTATGTAGTGCCTTGAAAGAAAGGCATGGCTAAAAGCTGTAGTATCCAGAAGTCCTCACACTTGCAAGTCTGCTGTAATTTCTTTGGTGTTATTCGTACCCCGTTGCAATTATTCAATTTAATCTTTTAATGAATAAAGCCTTCCTATCTGCTTCTTCCTGTTAGCTGCACAGTAAGGCAGGCATTAAGACGCGCTTTGCAAAGTGTTCAAAATAGTGTAAGTTATTGCTGGTAATCAAGCATGTGGAAAGAGGTAGTTCTTTTTTGAAAAATAGGGCCGAATTGAGAACCTACCTGGATGCCGTGGCGCGCCTGCGTTACAACGCTCGTCTTACGCGTTCTCAATTTGAGGCTGAGCGCCTGCTGCGATTTCGTGATCTTGTCCGGCATGCGCAACAGCATTCGCTGTATTACGCATCGATCATGCGGGCTCGGGGAATAGAAGCGGACAAGTGCCTGCCCACCGATTTCCCTGTCCTTACTAAGCGCTTGCTTAAGGACCACTTCGACGACATTGTCACCGACCGTCGCATCACTGCTGCTGGTATTACGGATTTTCTGCAACACTCGCATGATCCCGAAGATCATTATCTCGGCGAATTCATTGTATTGCATACGTCAGGGTCTTCCGGTGAGGTCGGGTATTTTGTTTTTTCGATGCTGGAATGGATGCGGGGGCTTGCTCAATTAGAACGGGTGAATCCGCCCAAATTACTGTTTGGTCGAATCGCCTTCTTTGGCGCGATAGGGGGGCATTACGGGGGCGTTTCATTGACGGTCACCGTACGTCAGAGCAATTTCTATGATGTTGCGACGTTTGACATCAACGCCCCTTTCGCAGAGACACTGGCTAAGCTAAACGCTTTCCAGCCGCATGTTGTCGTTGGCTATGCCACCGGACACAAGATTTTAGCGGAAGCGCAATTGGCCGGGCGGCTGATGATTCAACCCGAGACGCTCCAATCAGGTGCCGAGCCGTTGTCTGTTGGCGACCAAGCTTGGCTGGAAGAGGTCTTTGGCTGCCCGTGCATCAACGTGTATGTTGCTACCGAGACGATGGTAATGGGGGTTGCCCGCACGGGTGACCCCGGCATGACCCTCTTTGACGACGATCTAATTTTCGAACCCGCCGCCGACCATGTATTGGTCACTAATCTATTCAACCGTACGCTGCCGCTGATTCGCTACCGCATGAGCGATACACTGCGTCTGACCAATTTACAAAGCCCTTACGGACATTACCCCGTTATCGGGGCTGTCGTCGGTCGCAACGAGTGGGTGCCGGAGTTCCGTAATTCGCAGGGTGAAATCGATTTCTTAAGTCCACTTATCATCGCCGAAATTTTTATACCGGGTGTTTGGCGTTTTCAGATGCGCTTGATCGACGAGACGGCGTTCCGTTTTGCCATCTGTCTGGATACCGCCCTGGATGCGACAGAGTGTGCCACTGCTATCGCCGCGACCGAAACGCGCCTGCACGAGATTCTTGGGCAGAAAGGCTTGAACAACGTGCAGTTTCGCGTGGATGTGGTCGATGACATTCCTGTAGATCCCATTACCCGCAAATTCAAATTGGTACTCCCGCAGGTTGAAAGGGGGCGTTAGCTTCTGGCCTACATCCCACTCCGCATGCGGGTCCGCATAATCTTATACATTTACACGAATAATAAGTATACAAGAAAAAATGCTACACGCTTTTGCCCATATTTAACATATATATGTTGTTCAAATTTCCTCAATTTTTCTTGTGACCTCCATATAGATTACTGGTTATAATCAGCATCATTTTGACTACTCTATGGATTGTTTGGTACAGGAAGAACTAAAATGCTGATTGAGATAATCACAGGTGTTTGTTTCGAATAATATGCTCTGTTTTTTATCGCTTACCGGGCCTCATCCCTCATGCTTACTCGCCCATAACCTGAACGACAACCTTCCTGTCCCTCCCCCGGTTATCAAAATCGATAAACACAATCTGCTGCCATGTCCCCAATGCAAGCTTGCTTTTTACCAGAGGAATTGTGAGGGAAGGTTTCATCAATGCAGCCCGGACATGTGAGAAGCCGTTCCCATCTCCCCATCTTTTATCATGCTCGTAAGAGATACCGGAAGGAGCGATCTTTTCTATGGCTTTCTTCAGATCGTTGATGACCCCGGATTCAAATTCGATTGTGGTGATACCACCTGTCGAACCCGTACAGAAAACCGTGACCAATCCGTTTTGAATTCCTGACCGGCCCGCTATGTTCGTTACTCTCTCGGTTATATCAATGACATCAGTGAATCCTTGTGTCTTCAACACAATGGTATCTGTTGCGACCATACTGTCCTCCGCAAATAAGATTCGTGAAATTCCCCAAGCGGAATGCTATGATTGAAACCTCCTGTCGGATTTCGCCTTCCTGAATCCCTTTGTCTTCTTCCCGGAAAGCCATCCTGTCCGCTTCGTCTGAAATGCATCGATATCAGGGATATAGGGTTTTATATCCAGCAACGGCGTCCCGTTCACCATGTCCACGTCTTCAATATGAAGCACTCTGCCCTCCACTTTCCTGAGCCTTACCACAGATATGCCTATTGGATTAGGACGCCTTGGCGCCCTTGTCGCAAATACGCCGTGCACCGCGTCATCCAGAAACGGTTTGACCGTTAAAGAGTATTTTTTTGAACGGTGGAGATGATAAATCAAAATGATATGTGAAAAGCCTCCGATATCCATGAGTCCTTCGGCAAAAGACGGCTTTATTGCTATAGTGCCTTTGACGCCCTTTCCTCCCTTTGCCTGTATCGGCATATCATGAGTATCCTGAAAGGGCGTGTAAATTGTCCCGATCGGTTCATAGGTTATTGGTTTCAAAGTCTCCTCCTGGTTATACGTTCCCTATTTATCCGCATCTCTTATCCAATAATTATTTATAAATTATCGGACGAATACGGCAGATACAGTATCGTATGTTCAGTTTATGCATTCTATATGCTATAAGAGATATCATCCATTATAATGTTTTTTGGTTCCTTGTACGAATATGCTGGGGTCTTATTTTATACTCTCGATCCTTGCCGTCCAAAATATTCAGACATAGGGATACCGTTCAATTTCCGAATCAAAATATACCGCAATCAGTCGATAACCACTTGTCGTTGTCCGGCTTGACCGGACAATCCAGAACATATAGAAAATACTGGATTCCCCGATCAAGTCGGGGAATGACACTATGCATAATACGTACTAAGGAGTTCATAATTAAGGGCACATTCAACACCCTCCCCTCAATCCCCTCCCGTCAAGGGAGGGGAGATAATTGATCCCCTCTCCCCCGGCGGGAGAGGGTAAGGGTGAGAGGGTATGGCTTTACTTATGAACTCCTTAGTAACTGTAATTATGAATGGATGTGCTTCGATTCTTATGGGCTGGAATAGTCCCGATCCTCGTCGTCATGTGAATCTGCTACAATGATGGGAAAGTCTTATGAATACATGAGGAGAGTTCCGATATGCTCGTGCTGCGGTGCGCCGCGTGCAGGAAAAAGCTCTGGCGATATGACAAAATCGGCAAGGGAGAAGTGTTGCGATGCCACAAGAAAAGGATCGACAAGGATTACGGCAATTGTTCGACCGATGGAGACAGAATATATTGCGTATGCGGAAACAGCATCGGCATCGATAAAGGCGGTTACTACAAGATGATCGACCGGGCGTTTACCTATTCCGGGACGAAGAGGAATACCTGACACAAAGGCGAAGACCGCTATGAATCAGGATGTATTCAACTTAATGTTTTCCAGAAAACTTTTGCCGTAAGCTTTCGTCAGTATCCGTTCGTCACAGACAATGATCCTTC
>JAKLQR010000099.1 GCA_022013235.1 Thermodesulfovibrionales bacterium
ACCGACCCGCTGACCGGACTCTACAACAGAAGGTATTTTGAGAAAATCATAGAAATTGAATTCGCAAAAACGATGCGGTACAACTCTCCCCTTTCCTGCCTTATGGTCGATGTCGATCATTTCAAGAAGATTAACGATACCTATGGTCATCACACCGGGGATATTGTTTTAAAGGAAGTCACCCGAATCATTCAGGACAGTATCAGGAAAGTTGATACCACAGCACGCTGGGGCGGCGAGGAATTCGTTGCCCTCCTGCCCCGAACCGGCAAGGAACAGGCCTTATATGCCGCATCCAGAATATGGAAATCAATTGCAGGATATGTCTTCCCGACGATTGATACGCAAATTACCGTAAGTATAGGCATATCCAGTGTTCCGGATGCTGGAATAGACTCGGCAGAAAAACTCGTTGATGCTTCCGATATTGCGATGTACAGGGCAAAAACCTTGGGGAGAAACAGGATAGAAACTGCATAATAAGTATGCCTCTGCTTAATATTTGCTAAAATAGTATAAATATATATTTTTGTTTACAAAAATAAAGCGTTATGATATCGTCATACAAGAATATGTTTCATGATAATCCGACCAGAGAGCGTATCCTCCTCCTCCTGAAAAGAAGGGGCACAATGTCTATCGATGAACTCAGCAAAGAGCTGGACATTACATCTATGGGGATCCGGCAGCATCTTCTGTCTTTAGAACGAAGAGCCCTCATAGATTTTGTCACAAAACGGCAGGGGATAGGCAGACCTGCTTTTCTCTATAAGCTCACGGAAAAGGCCAACGAAATATTCCCCAGGAATTACTGTGAATTCACCGTCGATATGCTGAAAGACATTGAAAGAAACAATGGATCGGATAAGATAAACGAAATTTTTAAATGGCGGAAAACGAGGATCATGAAAGAGACCAAAGACGCCCTTTCCGACAAAAGAACCTTTCAGGACAAAGTGTACGCGCTGCGTGATCTTCTTGAAACCAAAGGCTATTTTACAGACCTCGCCCCTGTCAATAACCATTATGTACTGAAACAGTTCAATTGTCCTATTATGAAACTTGCCTCCGAATATAGGGAAGCCTGCCAGTACGAGCTGCAGATGTACAAGGAACTCCTCGGGAAAGAAGTAACCCGCGAAGAGTGCATCGCTGAAGGGAATCTGTCCTGCACATACTTCATTCCGAAAGCTTTGCCCAGCACATAATCTCAGTATATTCTTAAATTTACCCGCATAACATATTCAAAAATAACCTTTTTGGCCATATTTTTCCAAAATTTTTCCCTTGCCATAATCATCGGGTTTGTTTTATTCTAAACGTGAAGAATGAAATACCTGAAGGAGGCAATGAGTATAAATTCAGGGTGTTTGCCTGCCCTGTTGGTGATAAGGTGAATATGTTGATCCGGCAAATTAGATCTTTTGGGAGCCTCGGTAAAGCACCGGTGTGCATGCCCCACGGCCTTATCGCGGGCAAGCCTGAAGGTTCTTTCAGGGCACCCACCTATACTCTAGGCGGATCTAATATCGCCTTACACGGCAGGGTGGGCTTTTTATTCACCCTTATTGCAGGACTGGTTTGTATGATAAGCATGCGTCTGTGGAGGACGGCATTCGGTATCTTTAAAATAGAGAGTAATGGAAAAATTACTTATAATATAATCCATTTTTCACCTCCAAGGATGTCTTTACAGTCATAATCCAGCCTCTGCAGTAAAAACCAAAAAAAACAGCAACCAATTCCTTATCCCTCAACAGGGGAATATCTTGAAAGGGGGTTTTCTATAGATATGGATATCGCTTTTTATGTACTCGCTGGCATTCTCGCCGGTATTCTTGCAGGCAGTATTATCGTCCTTATCTCCCAGACAAAACTCAAGAACACAAAAACCGCCATCGACAAGGAGAAAGAAAAAATCTTTGGCGAGGCCCATCGGGAGACGGAAAGAATTAAAAAAGAGGCCCTGTTAGAGGCAAAGGATGTGGTTTATCAGGCCAAAGCAGAGGTCGACAAAGAGATACGGGAACGGCGTTCAGAATTAAACCATCTTGACAAAAGGCTCAGGCAGAAAGAAGAAAGCCTCGACAAAAAATATGAGCAGATCGAAAAACGTGAGCAGGAACTCACAAAAAGGGAAAAAGATTACTCGATCAAAGAAAGAATCATCGGGGAAAAAGAAACAACATACGACAAGTTAATAAAAGATCAGACAGAATTGCTCGAAAAGACCTCCGGTTTGAGCTCACAAGACGCGAGGGATGAACTCTTCAGAAAAATTGAGGAAGAATCCAGGTTTGAGGCGGCAAAACTCGCCAAACGTATCGAGGATGAAGCACGGGAGCATACAGAAAAGAAGGTAAAAGAGATAATCGGTTCTGCCATACAAAGATACGCGAGCGACTATGTCACTGATGCAACGGTTTCCTCGGTAAGCCTTCCGAATGACGAAATGAAGGGCAGGATAATAGGAAGAGAAGGCAGAAACATCAGGGCTCTCGAGGCAGCTACCGGCGTTGATCTTATTGTCGACGACACTCCGGAGACAGTAACCCTGTCGGCGTTCGATCCGGTAAGAAGGGAGATTGCCCGGCTTTCTCTTGAACGGTTGATTACCGACGGAAGGATCCACCCTACCCGCATTGAAGAGGTCGTTGAAAAAGTAAAAAAGGAAGTGGATTCCTATATCCGTGAGGAAGGAGAAAAAGCAGTATTTGATTTCGGGCTCTCAGGGATTCACCCGGACCTGATAAAACTCATCGGAAGATTGAGATACCGCTCTTCCTATGGCCAGAACGTCCTTCAGCACTCACGCGAAGTCGCATACCTTGCCGGCCTCATGGCCGGTGAGATGAGGATCGATGTAAAGCTTGCCAAGCGCGCAGGAATTCTCCACGACATCGGCAAGGCTGTAGACCACGAGATTGAGGGTTCTCATCAGGAGATTGGAGCAAATATTGCACGGAAACTCGGTGAAAACCATAAAGTCATTAATGCAATCCTGGTCCATCACGGGGAAGGGGAACCGACGACTGTCGAGGCAGCGCTCGTCGCAGCTGCGGATGCCCTCTCTGCAGCACGGCCCGGAGTGAGGAAAGAGAGCATCGAAAACTACCTCAAACGTCTCGAGAAACTTGAGCAGATGGCCATGTCCTTCAGAGGGGTTGAAAAGTGTTACGCGATACAGGCAGGAAGGGAGATCCGTATCATTGTGAAACCTGAAGATGTGAGCGATGAGACATCGTCGCTCATTTCCAGAGATCTTGCGAAGAAAATAGAGTCCGAAATGACCTATCCCGGACAGATCAAGGTCACGGTGATACGGGAATCACGCTATGTAGAATATGCAAAGTAGCACATATGAAAATCTTATTCATTGGTGACATCGTGGGCAAGGTCGGCAGGGTTGCAACAAAAGCCCTGCTCCCTTCAATAGTAAGCAAGTATAAAATAGACTTTGTAATTGCAAACGGGGAAAATTCTGCCGGTGGATTCGGCATCACTGACAAGATAGCGACAGAACTCTTCAACTTCGGCATTCACGCCATCACTACCGGCAACCACGTATGGGACAAGAAGGAGTTCGTTCCCCAGATTGCAAAGATGGACAGGGTTCTGAGGCCATTGAATTACCCCCCCGGCGTACCCGGCTTCGGGAGCCTTCTCTATACACTTCCAAACGCATTGAAAGTCGCGGTTATCAATCTCTCCGGTCGTGTATTCATGTCGAATTTCGATTGTCCTTTCAGAGTGGGGAAAGAAGAGGTAGAGAAAATGAGACGTGAAACAAAAATCATTCTTATCGACTTCCACGGAGAGGCTACGTCAGAGAAGGTCGCATTCGGATATTATATGGACGGCAAGGTAAGCGCGGTTGTCGGAACCCATACCCACGTGCAGACAGCCGATGAAAAAATACTGCCCGGAGGGACCGCCTACATAACTGATGTGGGAATGACCGGTCCCAGTCATTCCGTTATCGGCATAGAAGTGGAGCAAATTATCGAGCGCTTCCTTACCAGCATGCCTATGCGCTTCGAAACTGCAAAAGGTGAAGCCATTTTTTCGGCTCTCGTAATTGAAATTGATGATGAATCAGGCGCGTCCAGCGCCGTACAGAGACTCCAGCTTACCTATCCCTGACCCAGACTATCTATATATTCCCGGATAAATACGGCGGATGCAGTATTGTATGATCAGTGTATGTTATTACTCTACAGAGATATCAAAAGTTTTTGGGAAAAGAACTGGATTATCCGGTCAAGCCGGATAATGACAA
>JAKLQR010000100.1 GCA_022013235.1 Thermodesulfovibrionales bacterium
CTATCAATTGATGTCTTTGCTGCTGAGATACTGATTGCCCTGCCGGCCGTGCGCATCCATGGGCTTCATCAACAATAACGAAGTCCGGACAATGAAGCAGAAACGATTCCCTTCGTCTTTGAGACTTCACAAAGTCCACGCTTACGATAATATGTGAATAATATTCAAAGACGCTCAGGTTTTGTCTTGGCAGGTTTCTCTCCAGTGCTGCAAGGGTCTTGGTGCTGATAATCTTTGCTTCTAAGTTGAATTTTTCAAATAACTCCTTTCTCCATTGATCACAGAGATAGGGCGGGCAAATAACGGCTACTCTACGTATTTCACCTCGGTCGAGCAATTCTCTTGCAATAAGCGCAGATTCAATAGTCTTTCCGATACCAACATCGTCTGCTATAAGCATGCGGATAGGGTCTAATTTAAGTGCCATCAGCAAAGGCACAAGTTGGTAGGGACGTGGATAGATTGATAAATGCCCCAATGAACGGAAAGGCCCTGCGCCATATCTCAGAAGAAGTCGTGCTGCATTACGAAGGAGTCGGACTGATTCAAAATCGCCTATATCATTGGCACTTGGGATCTGAAATGTAGCAGGTTGGAGGTTATTTTTTTCGATTGGCAGGAAGATTCCGCAGGTATCCTGCTTACTTCCTGTTAAAGGTCGCAAGGAAAGCACATCTTCTTCCTGGGAAGGCATAATGACCCATTCTCTTCCCCGAAATTTCACTAAAGATCCAATAGAATAATTGCTCATTTCCTTACAACTCCAAAAATATCCTTATGTTCCTCAATCTGTTCAGGTATGGTTCGGTCATATCGAATGACAACAACCCTGTATCCCAAATTTCTCAAATTTGTACGATCCTTATCATCCTTTTCTTTTTGCTCCTTTTCATCATGCGGTGTGCCATCGCAAAAAACACATACATATCCGTCGTCATAATAGAAGTCCGGAATTGAATAATAATTTGGGAGAGGTTTCTGTGTAAAATCCGGGAGCCGCCTTCCCTCCTTATAGAGATGATCCAAGAAATTCTTTTCGAGTTGAGAGCGTTTATCAACTCGTTGCCGAAGCCACTCGAACTGTTCGTCATAGGTACGATGCTCATATGTTCTCTGTGTTTTCCCCTCACAAATAGCAAGAAGGATATCTTTTACCAGGTGGCGATTGAGGATTATATGGTCTCTCTGGTTTCTATACGTTAATAAACAATCGTAACAGGCTCGTGCACAATCGCTATCAGCGAGCATCTTTTCCCCGGTTTCTCTGTCAAAATGGCATATCTCAAGCGCCTCACGAGCCACATGACTTATTGCATCACTATCCTCTACGAGTCTTTGAAGGACACCAACGCCACCTTCTGCTGCTTCCCAGTAGAGAATACTTCTTTTCTCACCCTGGCCAATCCTCTCTGATGCAAGTTCTTTTTCATCGATTTGATACACTGCGCATATGCCTTTTTGTAGTGCGTGCTGGAGATTTGCAAGCTGGTCTTCGCTTAAATTATTTTCAAGTGTTGACTGGATCAGAAGAATGTTTCTCGTATCCCTGACTAAAATCTGAACACCTGACCGTATGTTCTCCTGTCCGGCAGTTAATGCGGTATCAGCCATATCGCCAGGCCTCCGATCCCATACGCCATTTGATAAATCAAGAGTGAATCCCTGGGTTCCCCGTCTCCTCCATCTTCTGTTGATTCTCCATAAATGGGCTGCAGGTCCATAGGAAAGCTTTAAAATGGATTTCCCATGGCTGTCTATGACTTCAGCAGAAACTTTACTGACCTTCCCGTCTTTGCTTGCAAATCGAAAATGTGTTGTTATCTCATATCCTTTTTTGATCCTTTCCTCTTCATCACAGGTTATTCTCTCTGTGCGCCATGTAGAGACAGTCGTCATTTCAAACAGCTTTGAAAGAAACTCGCAATTGTTTGCATTTAGTGTGGTCTGACAGTGTCCACAGAGATCCGCGTTTAAGCTGTCGCCGGTATGGAACGTGCCGCAAACCGAACAGGTTTTTGCCTGTATGAAACGCGATTCAGGATCACCGATAGGCAAGAGGCTCTTCACAACACTGTATTTACGTCCCTCCTGATATATGATATTCCTCGGTCCAAATTCATAAACAGCGAGAAAACGAGGACGGGATATGAAATCTCCCTGTGCAATTCCTTTGGAAATATAGGCCCGAACGGGCAGCCGAGGGAAATTATACCCCGGCAAAAAACCCTCACTGGCAAGATACCGGTAAGGATAGAAATCTGAATCGTCCCTGTTCACACGGTTGCACAGGAGATCTATCTGATGCATGGCTTCTTTTGCATTGCGATCAGCCTTTTGCCTGTCCTCTGCCCTTAATCCGGTAATATGTGCTGTTGTTAATTTCTCCTGGGACTCAACAAGCTGACGATACGCCACTCTGTATAATTCACGCCAGCGGTCAAAGGAATCATGAAATTCTCTTGCACTGGCTTTAACCGTACCAGCAAGCCACTCATCTGAATACCAGTCAGCGGCACTGAGATACTCTTCACACTGCTTTAAAACAGAACGGCAATTTTCAAGGCATATGCCTATTTTGTTTTCAGATAGATTGATCTGATGTGCGATGTTCTCCACTAATGGCAAATCCTTTTGACTGAGATCTATAATTTCCGTAATTGAATTTTTAAGGTTAAGGCCAACAAGGGCAAGCCATACTGCATGAACGTGTGATTTCACAAGATCCTCATTTGCAAGATCAAGCCGGGGAGGCACTACAATTCCTGCAACCATGGCTGTCCGGCGTCGGAAAAAATACTGATCATGTCCACTCCCAGTGGAACAGTATGTTGAAATGAAAGCGGGCTGTCCTGAACGTCCGGCGCGTCCGCTTCTTTGGGCATAATTCGCCGGTGTAGGGGGAACATTTCTCATGTTCACGGTATTAAGATCAGCAATATCTATACCGAGTTCCATTGTGGGCGAACAGAACAGGCATGACAAGTCTCCTTCGCGAAATCTCTTTTCACGCTTTTCTCGCTCTTCGGGGTTAGTCTGCCCTGTGTGTTCCCTTCCTTCGAGCTTGATGAGATGCTGCGCGCCTTCTTGATAAAATTTCACAAAGAAAGGGTTCGCCTTCCGGGCAAGCGATTCTTCTGTATTTCGTGACAATCGAAGGGAGCGAACCGGATCAAGCGGCTGAACAGTCCCTTCACCCTTAATCCATTGAATACTCGGTATACGAAGCTGTACTCTGAAGTCATCTCCCTTTTGCTCCTTATCTAGATATCCTGCCTGATTGAGCACGTCTACCAAAGTTCTCAGCAACTGTTCATATTCTGACTCATTGAGAGGTGTAGATATGTGCGGCCATGCACGGGACGAGCGTAAATATTTCCCGATAACGCTTGTTAATGCAAGGCTTGAATCCTTTGGTCTCCTTGTTCCCCAGGCAAACCATTTACTTTCCAAGAGTCTTTCATCATCATCGAAGTTCCATGGCTCCTTCAGCGTATCATTCACTTTCCGTATAAGAATTTGATGGTACTCACCCCTTAAACATCGTGCATTCATGGATAGAGAATGACGGAGATGATCAAGTAAGGCCTTTGCAACTTTGTAACGGGTTTCCGCCCCGGTACTGGTGAGAACTTCATTTTTGTTCCATAAAACACTATCGCTGCTAAGTTTATCCAGACCGAGATACTCAATTTTCAGTAGACCGCACTGTTCAAGATTTGGCTGGACTACTCGCCAGCCTCTCTTAAGGTCCTGATAAATCCTGTATTCGATATATTCGATTAATGCTTCCCTGTTCAGTTGAGGTTGTATTCCTATTCCACCGGGGTTTTGTGCATATTCAGTGGCAGGCAGAGCGAGTGCTTTGTAGACTTCTGATGCAACGGTGGAGTGATCAAGTACTTTATTATCCTTGAGCGCTCGATATATTGCGCTCCGTAAAAAACCGATTTGTATAAAGTCATTGAAATGTCCTGCCTGTAGTGATGCATCCTGTCTGTTATCCGTAAAACTCAGAATTTTACGGGCCTCAGGCTCAAGGTCCTTGATATGCTGCATCTGAGTAAGCTGTGATAAACAGACTATTGTCGTAGCAGAACTTCGCCCCCCAACGGAAAGCCGCGCCAACTTTGAAAACTCAGAGGGTCGCTTGTCATATGCAATGCTGCAGGACAGACAGGTCAGTAAAGGTGCTTTCAGGAACCAGGCTAATACTTTCCCTTCAGTTAGTTCCTCTGAATATGTACCATCTGCTGCAACATACATCCTTTGAGGGACATACTCTTTATATTCTGTTTTCAGGACAGGTCCTCTGTTAGTCTGTCGAAACCAGTTTTCGGGTAATTCATTAATCCGTTCTTCACTCCAGAAAGGATTGTCCTCCTTTTCAATAATGAGGTAACCATCTGCTACTGATTCCTGATCTATGTCAGGTGAATCATTGGGAACCTGGGGCTCTACTGTTTTGTCTGTTTCTTTTCTTGTAACCTGATAATATTCCTGTCCGCATATCCGGCAGAATACTAATGGCACGAGTAAACGGTCTTTTCCATTGTCACCTTTTGTAAAGTGCTGGCCTGTCAGTGTCAGATATCTTTTATCACC
>JAKLQR010000101.1 GCA_022013235.1 Thermodesulfovibrionales bacterium
AGCGCCCTGGCGATCATCTCATCGACGTCTTCCTCCTCCCTCTTTTCTTCAAATGACATGAGGATCGGCTCCGCCTTATCCAGAATATCCTTGCTCCTTGCGGACATATCTGTCTGGAACGTGCCGATGACCTTATCAGCAATGGTCTGTGAGAGCATTGCCCTGACCTTTGTCAACGCCTCTTCAGAACCTCCGATAAGGAGCCTGCCGACATATTCACCGGAGAGAAACGAATCCAGTTTCTTCAGAACGTCCTTCAGGTGCATGCTCACATGGTAATCGATATGCCGTTCATAGCTTTTCTCCGCAAGGGCGAACCATCCGCCTTTCTTATGTCTGGCGGGCACATTCTCACTATGGACCTCGGCGTACTCTTCAATCTCTCCAAGGTGCACCAGGAATAACCGTGCCGAGTCCCTGCCGACAAGCAGAATGGCATACCTCTGGTAATTGTCAAGGACGCCGAGCAGCGGTTTTATGTAAGGGATCTGATCAACGATGATTTCATTCCTGAGAGGAACTGACAGATGGAACTCTTTCCAGAATTTATTCTCCTGAGAACTCAGGAGCGCAAGCCCCTTCTTGAAAATCCTTTTATTGGAGAGGATATATGATTCAATCTTTTCGAGATCAGCGCTGATCCGCTTCAGGACAGGCTTCGCGAGACTTTCGGTCGTCTGTTTCAGCATATTCTTTACATGAATAACATAATTGTCCTTTACAGTCGATATGGGATTCACATTCAGATAGAGGCTCACAAAATAGGCATCGTCACCCCGCATCTTCGCTATCTCTTTGAGTTCTTCCCTGTTAAGCATATTCTCCTCCTTGTCTGTGTAAGAATAGTTCGAAAAGCACGAAAAAATCGGATATTCTTTCTGTTTCCTATCGTTGAGATGCCTCTATAAACTTACTGAAGAGATGCATTGAAAGCACACTCTCCATATCACGCTCAGGATGCCATTGGACGCCGACAAGAAATGGATAGTCTTCTCTGGAGAACGCCTCTGCGAGGTTGTCGGGAGAAAAGACGAACGCGGACAGACCATCCCCGATATTTTTTACTCCCTGATGATGTGTGCTGTTTACAGAAAACGTACCTTGTTCAAGAAACCTGTTTTCTGTGCTCACAATTTTATGATACCCTGTTTTATGATTAATTGCTACTTCAGCATGCGGTTCAATATCCTGGAAGAGTGTGCCGCCGAAAAAAACATTCAGCAACTGCATTCCGTAACAGATGCCGAGAACAGGTTTGCGCAGTTCCATAACCGGATTGAGCAGTGAGAACTCAAAATCGCTCCTTTCCCTGGAGACAGTCCTAACCTCAGTAGACGCAGGTTCGCCATAATACTCCGGGGCAAGATCATCACCTCCCGGTATAAGCAGTCCGTCGATAAACGCAGCATAGTCTGACGCATTCCGGTCCGGCGGGAGGAATACCGGAACTCCGCCGCTCTTTCTGACCGCAGCAGCATAGGAATACTTCATCTTCACCTGTTCGCCTTCTTTGTCCATGGTAATGCCGATAAGGGGTTTAACGCCCATATTTCAATACTCTCCCGGGCCTGTGCAGTGTTGTCTCGCCGTCCCACACCACCGGTTTCCCATTCACCATTACCATATGGATCCCTTCAGGCCTGAGAAAAGGTTCGTCGAAGGTTGCCCTGTCTCTTATTTTCTGGTATTGAAACAGAACAATGTCTGCGAATGCGCCTTTCTTCAGGATCCCCCTGTCTTGTATCCCGAAAGTCCGTGCAGGGAGCATGGTTATCCTGTGGACAGCCTCCTGAATACTCAACATGCCTTTGTCTCTCACATACTCTCCGAGGAATCTCGGGAAGCTCCCGAATCCCCTCGGGTGGGGTTTCCCCTTGCAGGTTGGACCGCTGTAAGACCGCGCAGAACTGTCTGTCCCGATCATGACATAAGGAAGCGACAGGAACTTCTTCAGGTTCTCCTCATGCATAGAGAGAAAAATCGCGCCTGCCCTGAGCTTTTCCCCAATAAGTATCCGGAAAAGCATATCAACCGGCTCCGCCCCTTTGATGCCTGCAATCTCAGCGATGCTCTTTCCTTCCATCCATGCATTTTTTCGTGACGCCACAGTTGCTATCCGTATGCTGTCCCAATATCTTTTCTCCGGATGTGCGTAGAGTATTTCTTTTCTTATTCTCTCCCGTATCTCCGGGTTTTTTATCCTTCTCAGCTCCTCCTGGTTTCCCCCCTCGTATGTCCATTCGGGCAGAATCGTATCGAGATCAGTTGATGCTGCGATATAAGGGTATCTGTCAGCAGTTACCCGAAGACCTTTTTTTCGCGCGTTCTCTATACTCGCAACGGCTTCGTCTGCCTTGTGCCAGTTTTTCTCTCCGCCTGTCTTAATATGGGAGATATGGACCTTTACATCCGCTTCCTTTCCAATGGTGAGTGTCTCCTGTATGGATTCTATCAATGCATCCCCCTCGCTCCGCATATGAGTTGTGTAGATTCCGGATATGCCTCTGCCCTTCCCTGCCCGGTGAGAACCCGGAATGGTTTTGTCCGGGATGGACATAACCCTGGAAAGCTCGATCAATTCTGCGGTATCCGAATATACGCCCGGTGGATAGATCAGTCCTGTCGAAAGACCGATTGCCCCTTCGCTGAGGGATTGCGCAAGGAGCCTGCACATCCGCTTTTTCTCCTTGTCTGTCGCTTCCCTGCCTTCGTAGCCAAGGACGCTGGCCCTGATGTTTCCGTGACCGGCAAGGGTAAGGAAATTCAATGAAATGCCTCTCTCATGGAGCAGCCTGAAATACTCCCGGAAAGACTTCCATCGTTCGCGGATGTTGAATTCCTTCAGATCGTCTTCCCTGCGCTCCAATGCTTCACCCAGGAGAGGGGCCGCGGACAGTCCGCAGTTGCCGTTTATTTCGGTGGTTATCCCCTGTAACACCTTGCCTTCTGCGCGGGGGTCTGCGAGAAGGGTGAATTCCGAATGCGCATGGGTATCGATAAAACCGGGACAGACTACCATACCCACCGCGTCGATTTTCTTCTTTGCCCTCACTTCCGGTCCGGACCGGCCAGAGGGCGAGGTTTTCTTCACAAATACTATCCTCCCTCCGGTTATGCCTATATCTCCTTCAAACGGTTCCGAACCGATCCCGTCAATGACAAGACCTCTCTGGATGACTGTATCAACCATCGTGCGTACGCTCTGATTTATCGTTCAGAAATTTTTCCGGCGACTCCAGCCCCTGCACAAAAAGGGCGCTGAAAACCATGGCTGCTGTTCTTATACGGTTCCAGAACCCGGACACGTTTTCTTCTTTCATCTTTTCCCTGTATACCCCTGCTATTTCTTTTGTAAGCTTCGGGAGGGATTTCATGACAAGTCCCATGGTCGAGAAAAATTCTCCAACCGGCAACCCAAAGCGTTCCAGTGGCCGGAACATCCTGCCCATGGCAGCAACGAGTGATTCGATCGATGTCGTCCCAATCACTATCTTTGCGCCCATGATCATGAGAAATACCCTCAGGGTTCTTACGGCTGCGATAGTAAAACCCTCTTCAGTAATAATCAGCATTCCCGAATGATAGAGCACTTTCCCCTGATGAAAGAAGACATTGCTGAGGAACGTGAACATCAGCAGGAGGCTGATGGGAACCCACCCCTGCCTGACGAAACGAAACGGAACCGCAAGGAGGAGGGGCGAGACGGCAAGAGT
The DNA here is from genome assembly GCA_022013235.1 of Thermodesulfovibrionales bacterium. GTDB lineage: Bacteria > Nitrospirota > Thermodesulfovibrionia > Thermodesulfovibrionales > SM23-35 > JAKLQR01. The sequence goes on from JAKLQR010000101.1 coordinate 3,714, forward strand.
GAGAACGGCAAAGACACCGGGAGACTTGATTATAAAAAGGGAGATGACGAAGAAGACATAGAGGAGAATCTTGATCGGGGCAGGCAAGTGTTTACCTGTAATTCCGGCCTTCACTTTTCAGCTCAACGACCTTCTGGATCATCGGTGTTGATTGAAAATATTTTTTGATACCTTCGACAATCGCTTCAGCGATTTCCATTCTGTAGCTGTCCTGGGAAAGAAGTTTTTCTTCCTCCGGATTACTGATGAACGACACCTCTACAAGCACCGACGGCATACGTGCTCCAAAGAGCACATAAAAAAGGGCCTGTTTCACTCCAAGGTCATCCCGTTCTTCAATCCTTGATACCATAGACCGCTGGATATAGTTTGCGAGTTTGATGGACTCATCCCGCTTGTTCTCCCGCAGAAGGGCACTCTTGATAATATCCACAATGTCCATCTTCTTGTTCATGTCTCTCATTTTTTTCAGGGATATCTGGTTCTCCCGCGCCGCAACACGTAGTGCTTCCTCGTCGTCTGTCCAGTTGAGCATATAGGTTTCGATCCCTTTTGCCTGCCTTCGCTGACTTGCATTCGCATGGACTGAAACAAAAAGGTCCGCGTTTTTCCTGTTCGCTATGGCAGTCCTTGCTTCAAGAGGCAGATACACATCCCTGTCTCTTGTAAAAATCACTTCGTAAAGCGGATCGTTCATGAGGATCTTCCCCACTTTTAAGGCAATATCCAGAACAACATCTTTTTCATAGAGTTTCCGTAATCCGACCGCACCGGGGTCATGACCTCCATGACCGGGGTCGATTACAATCCGTCGCTTTGCCATGAGAAGATCCGGTTTCTCCGGTATCTTTGTCCTGCTTCCCTGAATATCGATAACCAGTCTTACCGGGTTTTCGAGCATAAAGGACCTGCAGTCTGTCAGACTCTCCAGATCGAGGACAACCCTCACCGTTGACGGGTTGAACTGGCCTGCCCTTACAGACTTCAAGATGCCGTCTCCGACAGAAAAACTTGTCCTGACCTCCTTGTCCAGCGTAACATTGAGGAGGTCAAAATAGAGCCTGTCAGGGTTCGTCAAATGATTTTTCGAAAAATTCACAGGCTCGGATAATTCTATCACTACCCGCGTGTAATCATCAGAGGACCAGTATTTGATATTGGTTATCTTTGTATCAGAAGCGCTGACGGCAAAAGGGAACACAACAAGCAGACAAAGGAATGGAAAGAAGATGAACCTTGTTTTTTCTTTCAGGAGGTTTAAAAACAATTTCTGTTCTCCAAACCCCATGCAGTCCTTTAAACGGCCTGAACCGCTTTGATTTCCGGGATTTCCTTCTTGAGATGCGCTTCGACCCAGTTCTTCAGAGTGAGCGTGGACATTGGACAGGTTCCGCATGCGCCTTTCAGCTTCACATAGACTATGTTATCCTTGATCTCAACAAGATCTATATCGCCGCCATCTCTTTTAAGTCCCGCCCTCACTGTTTCGAGTGCCTTCTCAACCTTCTCCTTCAGCATATATCCTCCATATTTTTATTTAATAATAGAAAAATAG
>JAKLQR010000102.1 GCA_022013235.1 Thermodesulfovibrionales bacterium
AAAAACCGCGAAAGAAATTCCGGCAAAAGAAAAGAGAGAAGCGCAGAAGAGGATTGAAGAATTGAAAAGAGAGGTGGGAGTTCTCCGGCAGAGGACAGGAAATCTGGAGAAAGAAATTCACGAGAAAACATCTCAGATGACCAGGCAGATGCATGAACAGATAAGTATTCTTGAAAAAACATTCACGGAAAAGGCAGCAGCACAGACACAACAGTCCACAGGCAGGGATACAAAGAAAGATGAAAAATTGCTTGACAGCATCCATATGCTTTTCCCCCAAATCACTCTCCTTGAGAAAATGGAACAATTCAGACAGTTCAATTTAACAAGGGAAGAGATCAGGAATATTGTTTCAGATATTGTGAAAAGAACCAGGATAGATCCCGGACCGATTGATCTTCAGACAGGCGAGGGAGAAGAAAAGAGGCTGGGATTCTTTGAGAAGGGTATTCTGACGATCCTTGCCCACAGGATGCACGACATAGAAAAGTATTTCAATGCGCGAGCGGGAGAGGAATCAATATATATCAGCCTCGGCAACGCCCAGTATGAAGAGGGCGAGTATCTTATGGCAAAAGACTATTACGAAAAAGCTTTACAGGAAAACCCTTCCGGTGCGCTTGCGTTATACAATCTGGGTGTTGTGTTTATTCAGCAGGGACACTATGAAGAGGCATTGAAAGCTTTGGAAAAGGCTTTGGATCTGGACCCCCATAATGCGAGGGCATGGTATAACAAAGGGATAGCTCTCGGCCGGATTGACCGGTATGAAGAAGCGCTTGCAGCCTTTGGAAAGGCGCTGGAACTAAACCCGCATGCTGCGCGCACCTGGCACAGCACCGGAATTGTGCTCGCACATCTCGGGCGGCATGAAGAAGCCCTCAAGGCGTACGAAAATGCAATCGAACTGGACCCCGATTCACCGGATACCTGGTACAATCAAGGTGTTACCCTGATACAACTCGGTCTCCATGAGAAAGCGCTCAAGGCATATGAAAAAGCAATAAAGATGAAGCCCGACTCTGCTGATGCGTGGTACAACAAGGGCATAGCCCTCGGAAGGCTTGGCAGGTATGAAGAAGCGCTTAAAGCATATGAAAAGACGCTTGATCTGAAACCCGATTTCGCAGATGCATGGTATAACAAAGCCTGTCTGTATTCATTGCAGGGTGACAAGAAAAATGCCCTGGCTGACCTTTCAAAAGCCATAATGATTAATCCTCCCTGCAGGGAAACTGCTAAAGAAGACGAAGACTTCAGAAACCTCCTGGAAGACGAAGATTTTAAAAAAGTTGTAAGCTGACCTCAGTACTGCACCCTGTTCCCGCTAACGAGTTTAACTATAGTTCAATAGTTGTCATTTATGATATCAATAATAATCAAGCAACTGCTAACATATTGAATAAATTAGATTATTTTAATTATTCCCTACCTGGGTAGGTTACGAATACTGATATTTCCATGTTAAACTTTATTCAAATACAGAAGATTTTATATTCTCAAGCTTTGATTCAATAAGAGGATAAGGATTTAAAACCATGGATTACATTTTAATGGGCATATCGTTGTTGCTGGTAGTATTCATCGTCTTCGTAGTGTATAAGACATCCAGGCGCTCGGGGATCCAGGAGGGGCAGGAAGCCGGCAAAAAGAACCAGGAAGAATTCTACTTCCGTGAAATCCTCACACGAGACCAGGAAATAAAAGATCTCCACTATAAAATTGATAATTTGAATGAACTGAATGCGCAATACCTGGCGTTTATGTTTAAGGTCCCTACCGTTATCCAGCGTTTGAACTCAACAATGAGGGGGGAAGAGATTATTTCATCGGTAATACAGCTGATAAAAGATATTATTCCGACTGATATCGTTGAGTTTTATCTCTACAATTTGTCGGACAGCACCTTCACCATGATATCTCCAGACCGGGGCATGAACTCTGAAATGCATTCCATTGCCTTGGGAGAAGGGATCATTGGATTGGCGGGAAAAGACAGGATCGTCAGGATTAATGGAAAGATACACAAGACGATTGCAGACAACAAAGGCTCTCTTCAGTCTGAATCGGATATCTGGATGGCGGTGCCGATCATTTTCAGGGAGCGGCTTCTCGGAGTCATCGGCATCGGCAAAACAAGGAAACTCGCAGGAAACGAATCAAATCTCATGAAAATGATTGCAGATATCGCTGCGGTTGCGCTCATCAACCAGACGATGCTCGGCGAAGCAAAACATAGGGCCAATACAGACCCGCTTACAGGGATAAGTAACCGGAATTATTTCCTCCAGATGTCACAGACATTCGTCGAGAAGGCGATACGGGACCATACCCTTATTTCAATTTTTCTCTTTGATATCGATCATTTCAAAAACTATAACGATACCAATGGCCATGACGCCGGCGACAGACTCCTTATAGATCTCACCCGTTTGGTGAGCGGAATCACAAGAAAGAGCGCGGTATTCGCCCGCTATGGAGGGGAGGAATTTATCGTTATGCTCCCCGGGATATCGAAAGAAGATGCCCTTATCTATGCAGAGCGCGTAAGGGATAAGATATCACAGCATCATTTCCCTCAAAGGGAAAAACAGCCTCTCGGGTATGTCTCCGTAAGCGGAGGCGTCGCGAGCTTCCCCGTAGACGGCGATTCGATTGTCAAGGTCATCCAGCTTTCTGATGCTGCTCTTTATGAAGCAAAAGCAGAAGGAAGAAATCAGATACATGTGTACAAACCGTATCATTTTTCTGAGGAGATAAAAGCAGAAGAACATACAGTTTCAGCAATACCTGATCAAAGAACAACCCTATAATGCCAGAGTGATTGAAAGGAGAGCAAAGTGACCATGAGGAAGCATGAACGATTCACTGTCGATATGCCTGAAATTACCGCAGAACTCCTCTTTTCGGAGGATACCAGTATACGCAATATCAGCCTGGGCGGTATATCGCTTACTGCCGACAAAGGATTGAAAATCGACAAAGAGTATACGATAAAAATTAGAATACATGACAAAGTAGTGCCTGTAAAAGGCACTGTGATGTGGTGTAAGCTTTGTCAATCGAAGAACAGGCCGAATGGGGATATTATTCCAATCTACAGTATAGGATTACAGTTTAGGGATGATCCGAAGGGCGATCTGGCGGAACTTGTTGAATTCTTAAGATCATATCAGACCCCTCTTGCAGAAGAGATGAATTTCCCGGGGAATGACTCCGATCTCAAGGTTTTATCAAGAGAACACGAGGAAATGTATCACCTCGTTCACCGTGATCTCCATGACAGGGAAAAAGTGTTTGCAGTGCTCGAAGGGTAAAGAGTGAGCTGGTACAAATATGCCATGGAGTTCGTAGTTTCTTAGATTAAGCCCTCTTTAAGTGCATGGGAAGAGAATATCTTATTGCTCTCTCCAGATTTTCAGGTTCATCGGTTCTGACGCGATATCCTTTTCCGTTCTTCATGAGGATTTCTACCGCAATTCTTGGATGAATACGTCAGGTATCCCGAAAGCCTTCGGGACTCATTCTCGTGCTGGCGCCCTTCGAGGGATCCCGATAAGAATCGGGATAAATCCGCAAAAATACTGCCCCCGCCGTATTGTATGATCAGTTTATGAATATTCTGGGCAAAAGGAAAAAATTCCTTCTCCCGCGCAAACCATTCAACGGGGAGTATACAAATAATCGCATTCTTGATGTAATATAAAGTGCTATGCGGGTAATAATAGTAGGCGCCGGTGAAGTAGGGTATCAGATAGCAAAGTTTTTGTCCCTCGAATCGCTTGACGTGGTAGTGATCGACAGGGATAGAAATAAAATAAGACGGATGGCCGAGGAAATGGACGTTGCGGTCATTGAGGGAGAAGGTGGATCGCCTTCATCGCTCCGCGAAGCGGAGGCTGAAAGGGCAGACATACTTCTTGCAGTGACTGACCAGGACGAAACCAACATGATCGCCTGTCTCCTCGCTAAGGCGATGTTCGGTATCCCGAGGAAGATTGCCCGTATACGCAATCCGGAATATTTCCATAATGAACGTCTCCTTATGACCCTCGATATTGACCCTGCCATCAATCCTGAACTTGAAATCGCACACGCAGTTGCGAGGATCATTGAAGCGCCCTTCGCAACGGATATCCTGGATTTTGAGGGAGGACTTGTGAAAGTGGTAGGATTCAAGCTTCCTGAAACTTCACCGCTGATCGGGAAAACATTGAAACAATTCGGGTCTTCCGCGGGAAAGAAGTTTCTAATCGGGCTTATAGTGAGGGACGGAAAAACGATTATCCCTGCCGGTGACGATGTCATTAAAAAAGGAGATATCATCTATGTCCCTGTAAAGCCTGATGAATTGCAGGACACAATTGCGCTGCTTGGCATTGCGATGAAACCTGTGAAAAAGATTATGATACTGGGCGGTGGGAAGACAGGACAATATATCGCCTCACAGATAGAGGACAAAGCAGATGTGAAGATCATAGAAAAGAATGAGGAACGATGTAAATTTCTCAGCAAGAACCTCAGGCGCTCCCTTATCCTTCATGCCGACGGCACAGAACAAAAAGTGCTGACGGAAGAAAATATCGGAGATATGGATGCCTTTGTTGCGGTATCGAACAACGACGAGCTGAATATCATGGTCTCTCTTCTCGCAAAAAAACTGGGCGCAAAAAAGACTGTTGCATTAGTCAATAAAACTGACTACATTTATCTCGCGCATGGCCTTGGCCTTCAGTCTGTTCTGAGTCCGAGGCTTATCACTGCCGGAACGATTCTCCGCTATGTCCGGAGAGGGGATATCCTATCCCTGACTGCTATCGCTGACGCCAAGGCGGAGATTATCGAGGGAAGGATCCTCAAAACCTCGCCTCTGGCAGGCAAGACACTTGAGAAAGCACAGCCCAGAGCATCTATCATAGGGGCTATTATTCGGGGTGAAAAGGTCATTATACCTTCTGGTTCGGATACCATCATGGATGATGATAAACTGATCATATTTACCCTGAGGGAATCGATCAAGGAAGTCGAAAAGATACTCGCGTGAGCCCCGTGCTATCAGAATGAACATCAGGGTAATACTGAATTTCAACGGCATTGTACTCCTCTTCCTTTCTTGTTTCATGATAGCCCCGGTCATCGTCTCGTATTTCAATAACACAAAGGATTTGATTCCCCTTGTGCAGTCATGTGCGATAACATTCGGCGCCGGAATCTCTCTTTTTCTTTTTACCAGAAGGAACAAGAAAGAAGACATCAGGCACAGGGATGCCTTTCTTATCGTTACACTCACCTGGCTGGTCATGTCTTTGTTCGGCGCCCTGCCTTTTCTTTTTTCCGGAACCTTTCATTCTTTCACTAACGCATATTTCGAGTCGATGTCCGGGTTTACTACTACAGGCGCATCGGTGTTGAAGGACATAGAGAAGGTTTTGCCAGGGATTCTCTTCTGGAGAAGTATGACGCAATGGATCGGCGGCATGGGCATCATAGTCTTCGCACTCGCTATCCTCCCTTTCCTCGGAACAGGTGGAATGCAGCTTTTTAAGGCAGAAGTTCCCGAGATTAGTATAGATAAACTGAGGCCTCGTATTATCGATACCGCAAAGGCTCTCTGGATTATTTATCTTTCCCTCACTGCAACTAATGCAGCGCTTCTCTATCTCGCGGGAATGAACGTCTGCGACGCACTGTGTCATGCATTCACCACAATGGCGACAGGGGGTTTTTCGACAAAAAATGCGAGTATTGGCGCGTATCAGAGCCCCTCCATAGAATACATCACAAGCGCGTTTATGTTGCTCGCGGGCATCAATTACTCGTTATATTTTTATTTCTTTAAGGGACAATGCTCGAAATTGTGGAACAACGGAGAATTCAGATTCTATGCCGCGGTGACTTTCATCGCAACCGCTGTCGTAACGTTCACGATATGGAGATCTTCTTATGATTCGATCATCGATTCTTTCCGGTTAGCGCTTTTTCAGGTTATTTCCATAATGACCACAACAGGATATGCAACAGCAGACTATGAAATATGGGCACCCGTTGCACAGGTACTGCTTATAATCTTAATGTTTTTCGGGGGGATGATCGGTTCGACAGGCGGAGGGATTAAGCAGGTGCGGATTCTTCTCATGATCAAACAAGGGTACAGGGAAATGTATCAGCTGATTCATCCGCGGGCAATAACTACGGTAAAGCTCGACAACAAATTCCTCGACAAGGAAATCCTGGGAAGCATATGGGGGATGGTGTTTCTGTTCCTCGGAGTCTGTGCGGTCGCAACAATCGGAGTCGCAGCAACCGGCATGGATATTGTCACTGCCACAACCACGGTCATATCTGCGATGTGCAATGTCGGCCCTGCACTGGGCTCTGCAGGTCCCGCAGAGAATTATGCGCATATTCCCGATGCGGGGAAGTGGATACTTGTATTTTGTATGCTCACCGGGAGGCTTGAAGTATATACCGTGCTCATACTGTTCGTGCCCCATTTCTGGAAGAAATAACCCTTACCCCTTCTCTCCCTCGAACAGTTCCGTGCTTACATAACGCTCACCTGTGCTCGGAAGGATCACGACGATCTGCTTTCCCCTGTTCTCAGGGCGTCTGCCTATTTCAAGGGCAGCCCAAAGCGCAGCTCCGGAAGATATCCCGCAGAGAATCCCTTCTTTTTTTGCAGCGGACCGTGCCGTTTCAAATGCCTTTTCGTTGGGTACCGTCACCACTTCATCGATAATGCTGGTATTCAGCACTTTCGGGATGAACCCTGCACCGATCCCCTGAATTTTATGAGGGCCGGGCTTTCCTCCGGAGAGGACAGGTGATGCAGCAGGCTCGACCGCAACCGTTCTGAAGGATGGTTTCCGGGCTTTTATTGCTTCCGAGATACCGGTTATTGTCCCTCCTGTGCCGACGCCGGCTACGAGAATGTCGGCATTTCCCCCGGTATCGTTCCATATCTCTTCAGCGGTTGTTTTCCTGTGGATTTCAGGGTTTGCGGGATTACTGAACTGATCCGGCATGAATGCATGGGGGGTCTGTGCAAGAATTTCCCGAGCTTTTGCGATTGCACCCTTCATTCCCTCTGAACCAGGGGTCAAAACCAGTTCAGCGCCGAGGTGCCTCAGGAGTTTTTTCCTCTCCATGCTCATGGTTTCAGGCATGGTAAGCATTAGACGATATCCCTTGACCGCACAGACAAAAGCAAGCGCAATACCTGTGTTGCCGCTCGTCGGTTCGACTATAAGAGTGTCCTTATGGATGAGTCCCCTGGACTCTGCATCGGCAATCATGGAGCTTCCTATTCTGTCCTTCACGCTGCCAAGAGGGTTCATGAATTCGAGCTTTGCAAGAAGAGTGGCATCAAGCCCTTCTGACAGTGCATTCAGTCTGACCAGAGGAGTGGCGCCGATGGTATGCGTAATATCGGGACAGACACGGGACATGTTCATTTCTCTTTCTCCCTGAAAATCAGTTCAGCTTTTTTTGTGAGCACCCTGGTGTCAGGAGGCACGGACTCTGTAATCCAGACATTGCCGCCGATTACCGAACGCGCGCCTATCACGGTTTCACCGCCGAGTATAGTGACCCCCGAGTAGATAATCACCTCGTCCTCTATCGTCGGATGGCGCTTCTGATACCGCAGTTCTTCGACTTTTTCCTTGGGCAGGGAAAGGGCTCCGAGCGTGACACCCTGATAGATCCTTACGTGCTTCCCTATCTCTGTCGTTTCGCCGATCACTACACCTGTTCCGTGATCGATGAAGAAGCTTTCGCCAATCCGGGCTCCCGGATGAATGTCGATGCCGGTCAGACTGTGGGCATATTCCGTCATTATGCGCGGGACCAAGGACACCTTCATTCCGAACAAGGCATGGGCGATGCGGTAAATATTGATTGCAAAGAGACCGGGATAGCTGAAAATGATTTCGTCATATCCTTTTGCAGCCGGGTCTCCTTCGAATGCTGCACGGACGTCGGTAGCAAGGATTTTCCGCAGGTTCGTGAGGTTCCGGATGAAATCGGCCGCGATCTCCTGCCCCCGTTCTCCACAGTGAATGCATGGCAGGTCGTGCCTGAGGCATTCATGCCGTATTGCAAGAGTCGCCTGTTCTGAAATGGCCTCAAATAATGTAGTCACCTCCTGTCCCAGATAGTAATGAAGATTGGTACTGTCAACACGGATTTTTGTGAAATAACCGGGATAGAGTATCCTGAGGGCCATATGAATGATTTTTACAATGGCGTCACGGGAAGGGATGGGTTCGGTGTCAACATGATCAAAACATGCTTCAGTGTTGCAGGACTGCACGAGATCGTTTACAACGGCGGGTATCGCTTCACGAAACCGCTCAGTCGATGCTTCTCTGAATTGACACTGGTCAAGTTTTGATGGATCCATGGCAACCCTTTCTTTTTTTCAGTGAGCATGGCGACTCACGATGATTGGTTTCTCTAAAATCATCCGCTCTCTATTTCGCTCTTCAGTTTCAATTTTATCCCATTTAAACAAAGGATGTATAGCCCGATTCAACCGGAACAGGATGAAACCCAGCCCCGGAATTTCTCATGTTGCCTGATGCCACTTCCCACCTATGGCTGCCTACGGTGCGCATCTATTGAATTTCTCAGGTATAATTTGAGAAAATTCTAACGGTATGAGCAAAAGAAGAGCAACAGGCTTGATTTTATTCTTTCTCGGTATCGGTATGCTCCTCATGGCATTGCCGCTTTCTACAGAGTTTGACAGACAGGACAGTTTGCCAGGAAACCTTATACGAAATTTTGTCATGGGGGAAATCGTAATCCGGGAAGGGGTTGTAGGGGTCGTTCCCGACAGGGACGAGAGAATCTACCGGGAGTTCCGGGAGTATCTTTCCCTGCATCCGGAGATTGCAGCCCTGCCTGAAAGCGATGCGATCGATGCATTCTATGAAGCACGGTATAGAGGAAGAATGTACCGGAACGAATTCGGACTGAAGATGGAAAAAAAGAAGGTGATAACGAAGCGGGAAAACATAGCAGTCCCTTATATGTACATTACAATAATTGGTGTCGTGACATTTATGGTAGGAGTTGTTTTTATCATACTGTCCAAAAAGAAAAGGCCCCAGGGAACAATATAGGAACACAAAATACCTCTTCTCAACAGACAGGCTTGAGAATGAATAAGTTACTACATACTGAATAAGAAATGATAAAATTGAAAATATGAAAAAGAAGGTATTACTGTCAGGCATGATTTTGGCGATCAGCATATTTCTCTGCGGCTGTCCATTGGAGTCTGAATTTCCTCTTTCAATTCCTGAGACCGCTCAGCTTGATCGGGACCTGATCGGGAACTGGAAGTTCATCAACCCGGAGAAGGAGGAAGTTGCAACAATTACAATATCCCCCTTCAATGATCATGAGCTCATTATCATAAGCCCCGAAGAGAATAAGAATATTTCTGCATACCGTGCTTTTGTCACCTGTTTGAATGGCGAGAAGTTTCTGAATGTGCAGGAAATTGAAAAGTCAGAAGATAATAGGCATTGGCTGTTTGTGAACTATTCAATCAGAGACAACCGGTTGACCCTGAGGATTCTGGAAGACACACTGATGAAAAACAAGAAGATAGATACGCCACAGGCTCTTTCCAGAATCATCGAGAAAAATCTCAAAAACAAAGACCTTTACAGCGAGAACAGCGAGATGCTGTTTGAGCGATTATGAAAAAAACTGATCTTGAATAAAAGCGCAAGGAAGCAATAAGAAGAGGAAATGCATGGCAGATTTTAAAAGGATTGCTCTTGTAGCATATGATAACCGAAAAAAGGATTTGATCGAATGGGTAAAGTAGAATTACCGCTACTTATCAACCTTGTCCTGATATTGCTATACATTGAAGGGCGGGAACTTTTCCCGCCCTTTATTCTGTGAACGTAGAGCCGGTAGTCTGGAGCGTATTCCATACAGGTGAATATCAGTAATTGTATTTCTTGTAGTTCACCTTTTCCCATTTATTCCAGGGTTTCTTCTGCTGACCATAGGGGATGAACCTTTTTTCGTGGTAATCCCTGTCCCTGTACGCATGATTGCGGAAATGAGAGTGGCGGGGAAGGTCGCGAACTACTCCAGGCACTTTCCAATGCGAAATATGTCTCCAGGGGCCTGAATAGGAAGATGCCCTGAGCCAGTAGCCATCTGAAGGGACATACCAGTACCCTGAATAAAAGAAGAGCGGAGTGTCAATATAGGGTGTGTAATAGACAGGGGTTTGAGGTATCAGGTAAACCTGGGGTGGCGCAACAACCCTGATAGGAGCGGGTGGAGAGTGCGGGGGGGGAACCCCAATGCCGATTCCGATATGGAAATCGACGTCAGAAGCTTGTGCGCTGGAGTGGAATACAAAACCGAATGAGACAAGAAAGACAAGACCTGCAACAACCATTCCCATGAGTTTTATTCTTTTCATTTCTACCTCCTTTTATTGATTCAAGAATATACAATTTATATGAAGAACTGATGAATGAAATATGAAAAACTGTTGGATTTTCCTGAAATGTTTATTCATGGTGCATGTTGCAGACAGGCTGGCTCAGTGTGTGATTCAGATCACAGACAATCTTTCGATGATTCCATAACGTAAAGGAAGAATGAAAGAAATGTCAGGGGAACGAGAATGATAACGGACATGATAAATATCGTCCATGAAAACACCTATATGGTTATCGGACTCGTAGTGCTGGCACTTCTCTTTTTCTACCGGAAGCCTAAAGTTTTTCTTGCTCTTTTTCTCTTCATTATCATTATTACGGTAACTGTCTCCCTGATTTTTAATATTTCCGATAACGCTGTTGCACTCAAGAAAGATATGATTAATCAATCTACGGATTCATTATTTTAAGAGTCTCTACGGTACTGCATTGAGAGCTTGATAATTCCCTGATAGTTTGCTACAGATGTACCGTGTGTCATTCTCCGGCTTGACTCCCGTGTCAAGTACGGGACACGCTACGAATCCGGTTCCTTTCTTGTAGATTACCCGTGATCCGGCACCGAAATTGGACCATATCCCTTGATTTCCCGCATGGTACTCTTTCTATTTTGGACATATGTGCTTAGTAAAACAGAGTTATTCTGAAATGTTTTTCAATGATGCGGAGACAGTAAAAACCGGGGAGAAAATTAATGGAGAGAGTGCACAAATTCGATATACTGAACCGGAGGGTCGATGACTTCGAGTCCGATGCTGTCTGCCAGATCATCCGGAGGAGTTTTTGGGTGCGCCCATCTTACCCTGCAGTGAAGGTTGAGCGATTTTCCCGAAGAGAGACGGAAATTGAGGTCGATCTCTCTGCCCGGTAAATATACCTTGTTTGCCTGTGAATGTGTGGTGAGTATATGGATACCGGTTTCGGATATGTTCTCTATGAACACTCCATAATTTTTATTGACGGATATGCGTTCGGCTTTCAGGCTTAGCCTGTGTCTTTTAGACCGCCTTTTTTCCATGTCGATATTGTAATGATTCTTTCCGGTGAGCGCAATAGAGAAAATGACTGAAGACGAACGAACACGGTAACATATTAACGGTCTCAAAATAGTATTCATATTTCACCCTCTCCCAACCCTCCCCCCTCAAG
>JAKLQR010000103.1 GCA_022013235.1 Thermodesulfovibrionales bacterium
GGAATCGATCATTATACTCGTTTGATCTATCTCCCGCTGAATCTTCTGTGGATCAAGGCCGCTAAAAAATCTTTTTAGCATACCCGATGATTTAGCCTCTGTCAATTTCTCGTTATTCTTTATTTGCGCTGCTTCCAATCGCTTTAGTTCATTATTAGCAACAGAGAGTTTGTTGGTTAATTCTGATAACTCCGATCTTAATGCGCTCAGATCAGATGATAAAGTTCTTGCAGTCTGAATCGCGTGAAATACAGTTTCATATTGATCGAGAACGCTTTCAAGACGAGTTTTCTCTGCCTCCAAATCACTTTTTTCTTCGGATAATGACTCACCAAGTTTAGCAGCAATCTTATCAAGCAGCACTAACGGACATTTCTCCATCAATTTCTCTATATGGCCAGATTGTGGTATGCCGAGCCTAACCAACTTGCCTTCGTTATAAAAAGGTGTGGTCTTTAACTGCTCGGCAACATCTTCCAAGGCTTCATCAACAGCAGCATTGGCATGAGAAACGAGAAGAACACGCCGTCCGGCATTCAGATGTGCTTCTATGGCTTGCGCTATGGTCTTAGTTTTTCCGGTTCCCGGGGGTCCCCAAATAACCGACAACTGAGAAAAGAATGAAGCCTCGATTGCCCGTTTTTGAGGGTCATTAGGGGGTTTTGCGGACGATGAATAATGCGGCTTTATTTCCTGTTTACATTTACCACAAATCGGAATTTGGGAGGGGGCACGATTCCCTATCCTATTTTTGGTGCCGCAGTTACGGCATGACACTATGTTATCGAATCCTGTATTTATGACTGACTGGTTGTTGAAAAGGGCTTCACTAAAACTGATTGCGTTATTAGTTCCATTCTCTATTCCGGCAAACTTCTTTTTAAGTAGTTCAAGTAAGTACCATAGATTAGTCTGTAACTTGGCCTCTGAAATATGTTGACCACAAAACCGCTCAATCCCTATTTCGACTTCCAACCCCTGCGTTAACAGAACTTGTGCTGGGTATCTGTTACCGCGAATTTCTATTTCAGCAGGAGAGTCGTCAAGGACCGCCAGAAAATTTTCAAGATTGAAGATATACACAAAGAGGCCGGAAACCTCTCGAAGGAATCGCCCGTTAAATACTTTGACGATGCTTCCTCCTTTGCCTCTTTTAATTGCGGCGATTTCTTCGTCAAGGGCTGTGATAAACTCTTTGATAGTATTGGAAGTCATTATTTATTTATGCTTTTATCGTATTTTTCATTTTCACGCACAATGCGGCAGTTGAGCAGTGCCCGAAGGGCATCTGTCTCGAACTCCTGGTTCTCCCCGCAGCGTAGCGGAGGGGAAATCAGGAGTTCGCTGCTCAACTGCCGCATTCCCCCCGGAGCGAAGCGGAGGGGGGAACGTAAAGCTAAGGGGCGCGGCGGCTTTTTGCCGCGTTCCTCTTGAGCGACTTGTTAGCGCAGGTTTCAATATTTGTCTAATGGTTTCGTCATACAATGTCTCCCTTGTTGGCAGTTTTGAGCGCTCTATGTACAATACTTTGCCAATCTTGTTGAGTAACTGGAGATAAAGTTTCAGCGGCTCTACTTACAATCTCGTAAACACTCTTATCTTCCGTTATGTTGCCAAGCGCGAGAAGTATTGCATGTTGGTTGTATCGGTACTGATCCATTGTGATTCCAGGTATTGAGCCGCCCATTGCTTTTATCTTTTGTTCCATTGAGTTGAGAATCTTGACTAGTGGCTCTATCGCCCGGACATCTTTTATCTTTCCCAATACCTCTATTATTTTGCGGGCAATGGAATCATTATTTGTATTCTCAAGTGTGTCTATCAAGGAACCAACAGCAGATTTGCCCATACTCACTAGCTTATCCCAATCCTGCAGTTCTATTAGTTCTGCAACTGTTGGTTCGCCGCCCCTTGCAGCAACTTTAAGCTTTGTAAGGGCTTGGTTGGCTTCATGTATAACGCGCTCATCACTCTCTGTTTCAAGAAGTTCTCTGAGAGGCTCTATGGCTCGTGGGTTACCCAGCTTCCCTAAGGTCCAAACCACTTGCTCACGCACTGCTCGATTATACTTTAGTCCATCGATCAGGGGTTCCAAGGCTCTGTGGTCACCTATATTTCCCAGAGCTCTTGCTGCCTCGCACACTATCCTATAGTCTTGTTCTCCATCTATAAGAGCGATGAGTGGATCGACAGCCCGCAGATCCTTGATCTCCTTCAGCGCCTTTACCCAATGCAACAGTAGGTCGGGGCTCTGGCTCGCATCCTTAAGTGCGGCCACCAACGGCTCGACGGCCGCAGCCCCTTCCGCAACAGCCGCTCCCAAGTCCTGGGCTGCAATCGCGTAAAGAACGCGTTGATTGGCGCTCGTCGGTTGCCACGCCATTGTTTTCAGTGCATCCGCCGCTGCATACCGCACGCTCAAGTCCTCGTCCGCCAGCAGAGGCTTCACAGCTTGCGCATCGCCGATCCATCCCAACGACCGCGCCGCGTCATTCCGCACCTCCCAGACTTCGTCCTTGAGCGCCGCTGCCAGGGGCTTCACCGCTCGCGCATCCCCGATCATCCCCAGTGCCACTGCCGCGGCCGCTCGTACGTCGGGGTTCTCATCCTTAAGCGCGGCCACTAGTGGCTCTACGGCCCGCGCATCCGCGAGCTTTCCCAACGCGTTCGCCGCTGTCTTCCGCACAACCGAATCCTTGTCCTTGAGCCTGGCGATGAGAGTCTCCACGGCCCGAGCGTCCTTAAGGTCGCCAAGCGCCTCGGCTGCCTTGCTCCGTGTGTCCGCGTCTTCGTGGCTGAGTGCCTTGATCAGGCCTTCGACGTCTCGTTTTTCCTTTAGTTTCTCGATATTGGGTGGGCCAAAAAACTTATCAAATATTCCCATGTCTTACCACCTGTCTTTTTCCCGCAATGGCAGATAACAACTGAACTATGCCGCCCGGCCACAAAGTTTTGTCAAAATCAAACCACCATTATGCCGGGTCGGTATGAGTGATTTGTTAGCCATTATTATTTGGATTTAGTCTCCATGAAAGCAAATACCTTTTATAATTTCCGTTCCGCAGAGGCCGTATTGGCTCTCAACGATTGACCATCCTACTAAGCCGTAGGGCGATTTAATTAAGTAATCGTATTCGTATTCATTTTTTTTGGTCGCAAGAAGAACCTCGATTTCAGAATTTGGGGGTAAATGTGCGACTTTGCTCTTAAAGCTTCTGTCGGTATACATGTCCATGGGTTTCGTGTTGGTTGTTTTCAGCCCAACATAATAATATGGCTGAACAATTTCCTCTAGCCTTACGTCTCTCAAGACATATTTGCGACGTTTGTTAAAGAAATCGTCTGCTTCGCCAGACACATATACAGTACCATCACCAGGGATAATTAATTCGGTACCTAAAAATGAACCAACCTGAGTAAGCTTATTATCTTCCTTCTTATAAACAACAAAGTGTGGATCACCGCTTGGACCTGCATCATAATCAATTATGTGTTTGTCTCTTGAGGTGCTATCGATTTTCGTCTCGATTGCGCGCAGTGCAGTCCCGGGGTGGTCACTACTTTCTACCTTATGTTTCAATATCTTGGATATCTTTGCATTGTAGTAAATAAAAATAACCCCTTTTGACTCCCCAGCATCCAGTCGTGATAGATGGGCAAATGACTTTGGGTTCTGCGGAGCACCCTCAGCGCTACTTAATACCAAAAAGATTAAACACAATGTGATTACTTTAATCATATTCCCTCATGCAGTTATATATTTTTTGGCTAACAATGTTATTAGCTGGTTTCTCGTTATCATACTTCAAGCACTCGAAATGGGCAAGAAAATGACTCTTTTGGAGCGACATAACTGCATTTTCTAACTTGTTATTCACGCAATACGTGGTGATAAGAAGTTTTCTTCTTATTAACATTTCAAAGACGGAATTGGTCTTTCTTTATATCTGTGATCTCTGGGAATTCCGTCTATATATCACTTGTCAAGCAACATTTCCAGAAGAAAGTATAATTCCTTATTAATGGCTGGAAGGTGTCGCTTTCAGGAAGTTAGTGGCAGAGCGTGTTACGATTTGAAAGAAATACTCTGCGTCTCGCCAAATGGGTGGTAAATACCATAGAAGAGTGGCTGGAATGCTCAGTCAGCTTTCTCTATCCTCTCGTTCCAGAACACACTTCTGTTCCTTCCCGTTCTTTTCGCTTCATAGAGCGCTTTATCTGCGCGCTCAATAAGCTGCTCCTTGTTCTTTACCTCTGCACCACCCTGAGCATTCGTCGAAATTCCTGTGCTGACCGTTATCGTGAAACTCTCCTTCTCTGAGGAGAAGTTCGCATCCATTATCGCCTTGCGCAGTCTTTCAGCCATATTCATCGCTCCCGAAGAATCTGTGCCAGGGAGGATTAAGGTAAACTCCTCACCACCATACCGTGCGGGGACGTCAATATTCCGTATCGTTTTTCTGATAATCGCGGCAACTTTCTTCAGCACTGCATCTCCTGCCGGATGCCCATAGGTATCGTTGACCTTCTTGAAATGGTCGATATCAATGAGAAGCAGTGAAAGCGGATCGGAGAATCTCCCCAGACGGTTGAATTCCTGGGAAAGTTTCTCCTGAAAATGCCGGTGGTTGAAAAGACCTGTCAGACCGTCGGTAATCGCCAGTTTTTCAATCTCTTCATGAAATTTGGCATTCTTAATGGAGGTTGATGCCTGATTGGCAAGGAGTTTGATGAATTCTATTTGCGAGGTGCTGAACGCAGTCGTTTCTTTCGAAATCAGCGTGAGGATGCCAAGCACCTCCTTCTCATAAAGCATCGGTAAAATAACGAGAGAGCCTGCGGCATCTGTCTTAAAAGGAAGTATCGGGGACCGATATGATCTCACATCGGAGATATAGAGAGGATCAGAATTTTTTACCGCCATATCAAGGAGGGTGCCTTTCAGACCAAACGACTGTTTTTCCTGGGACGGGAGTCCCTGCTGGCCGATGATCTCGAACTCCCTTCCCCTTGACAGGCAGAACACTATTGCACATGGCGCGATTTTGTAAATACCTTCGATCAGATTGCGGGCAATGACTTCAATTTTCAGTGAGGAGAGCAGTTTCGCACTCTCCTCGTTCAACACCTTAAGGTTGGAAAATGAACGCTGTATCTGGCGATACACCCGCTCTCTCTGGAGTATTCTCACGATCTGGTTTGCATAGGTCTGAAGTATTTCCAGGTCAGCGCTGTTGAACGCCTGAAACCGGCCGCTGTCGGCTACCAGGACTCCGAATGCAAAATTCCCGTCCAGCACAGGCATTGCGAGGAGAGAAGCAATCTTTTCCTTTTTCAGATATCCGACTTCCCGTTTCTTTTCGACAATGTCCAGGAAAAGTGCAGGCTTCTTCTCTTCGAAAGATATTGGCACGATACCTTTGTTCGACGGAATGATTCCACCGGCCTCTTCGGTGGAACCCCTCAACCGGAGATTCCCGTCGATATTCAGAAAGAGGTGGACCGAATCTGCGACCAGAGTGTTTTTCGTTATCCCGATGACTTCTTGTATCTCTTCATCGGGCCTGAACATCGATTCAAGATACCGGGAGATGACTGTCTCCTCCGGGAACATTTCTGCGCCTGTCTCAGCAAAGTTGTCTGCCGCGCCTCTGCTTATGTTCCTCTCATATCCTGCTTTCCTCTTAATTTTCTTCACAAGAACTTGCGTTATACCCGTCGTGAGGGCAAGGGATAAGAAAAAAGCTACTTCCTGGACCTCAATGCCCTTCTTGAGAAAGAGGTTCAGATCAAGGAAAGGGACAAGGACCACCAAAGAAAACAGAACCCGCCGGTCGTACCAAATGGTGAGGAGCAGAAAAAAAGGGAAATAGAGTATCTTCAGCCACGGCAGTCCGGATGCCTGCGCAGCCCCTGCGATCAGGAGGGCAAGAGAAAAAAGAAATTCAAGAGCATACTGCCGTGTCTTCCTGGAAAAGTGAAAGAAACTGCAGAGGAGGGTATTCGCTGTCCATACGGAAAACCAGAGAACCGTTCTTTCAGTCGGAAACTCAAGGAGCAGGCCGAGATAGGTGAAAAAGAGAAAGACAAAGGGGAGTGCGTCCTTTATCCGGAAGCCCTGCCTTTTTTTATCTCCTCTTCCCTGTAGAATTTTTTGTACAGAATTTCCCACTCTGGGCTTCCCTCGACCATCTTTTTCGAAAATGACTGGAGTTTCTTTCTGACGACCGCGTCTATCACTTCTCCCACTTTCAGTTCGGAAACGATCGCCCTTTTGATCTCGGTTCTTACTTTTCCCTCATCTTCTTCAACCTGGACGAGCTTTCTCTCCATAAGGCCCCTTAAGAGTATATGTGCCAGGTGTGAAATCTTGTCGTCAGAGAGCATCATAAGACGAGGTTTCTTTCTTTTACGAGCTTTTGTTTCGTGAGATCAAAGAGCCTCCTGTAGTCGAGCCGGCCTCTTTCTATCTCTGAGGTATGATTTTTTAACAGCTCCCGCACCTCGTCATTCAGCCTGTCTTCTACCGTAAGCTCATGCAGGATTAATTCCTCAGCTTCAGAAAGAACTTTTCCAGGAGGAACCGCAGGGCTGATGAGGTTCTTTGCAATGAGATTCTCTATGATTTTCTTTGCGAGGAGAGGAACCCATGTCTTCGGGATCCTCATGTCCTATTTTTCCGAAAAGGCAATGAGAGCTATGCTACGCGACCTTTTTATCGCCTCGGAAAGTTCTCTCTGATGCTTTGCACAGGTGCCGGTCATCCTTCTCGGGAAAACCTTGCCTCTCTCGGTGATATAGCTTCTGAGCA